>JBLMXT010000146.1:0-2667 GCA_050257915.1 Deltaproteobacteria bacterium | reverse complement strand
ATCGGCTGCGGAAGATGCGAAGAGACCTGCCCGGGAGTGTTCGAGGTCGGAGACGACGGCGTCTCGCACGTCATCGGGCCGGACAGGTGCGTGGAGGCAGGCTGCTGCGAGGACGCCGCCGACGAGTGCCCGGTGGACGCCATCTCCCTGGTCGACTAGGGCGGTGCGCCTCCCCCGGCCGACGTCTCTCCCACGGGGGTTCTGCTTCTCACCACTATGGGGATGACCAGCTGGAACACCACAGCAGCGACGCGTGCCCTGCCGCACGCGCGCAGAGGAGGGACTCCATGAACGACGTACCGCTCGACCTCTACATCGCCGGCTACTCGGACCCGGACGCCGCGAAGGCCAACTTCGACGCGCTCAAGAAGGCCCAGCGTCAGGGCATCGTCTTCATCGACGGCATGGTGCTCGTGAGCCGCGATGACGACGGCACCCTGCACGTCAAGGAGTCGGGCGACCACGACGTCTTCAAGGGCGCGACCATCGGCGTCGCCGGCGGCCTCGTGCTCGGTCTGTTCGCGCCGCCGCTGTTGGGCGCAGCCGTGGTCGGCGGCGTGGTCGGCGGGCTCATCGGCAAGCTCGTCAAGCACCACGACGAGAAGGGCATCGCCAAGGACGTGGACGAGGTCGTCCCGCCGGGCACCTCGGGCATCATCGCGGTCTTCGAGGAGATCTGGGTCGACGAGGTCGAGCGCCAGCTCGCCAAGGCCGAGAAGAAGGCTCTCAAGGAGGCCGACAAGCAGACCGCCCGTGAGCTGAAGAAAGCCCTCGCGGAGGAGAAGAAGCAGGAGGCCTGAGGCCTCTCTGACGGTTCAGGCGGCCGCGCCGCCGGAGGCGCGCGCGGCCGCCTCACGCATGAGCGCGCCCGCGGCGGCCGGCGCCGGTCAGCCCTGCAGCCGGCGGCGCCACCCCGCCAGCACGCGGTGCGCCGCCTCGGCGCCGATGATGGGATCCTCCGGTGCCTCGAGCTCCACCGGGTGCAGCAGGAACGGCCGCGTCTGCGGCCCGCCCATCCCGCCGTGGAAGGAGATGAGCTCCTCGAACGCGCAGCCCTCGTCGAGCTGCTCGTCGTAGAAGCTGTTCACCATGATGTCGGCGACGAGGGCGAAGCCGTCGGTGCGCAGCAGGTGGGCCGCAGCCGTGGGCGAGAACGGCGCCAGCGGGTCCTCGCCCTCCACGCGGCCCTCGCTCAGGTAGTTGGCGCCGCGGGCGCCCAGGGCCACGGCGCCGTGCTCGGCCGACCGCACCAGCAGCCAGCCGACGTGCGCGTGGGCGCGCAGCGCCGGCAGCAGGTCGGGGTGCCGCTCGTCGATCTCCTCCATCGTCAGGCGCCGCGGCTCGTCCATCAGATAGATGAGCCCGAGGTTGCCCGACCCCATCACGACGACCTTGCGGTCGCCGACCTGGTGTTTGTCCTCGTCCTTCTGCTCGCGGCCGGTCGCCTCGCGCACGGCCTTGGACACGGCGGTGTCGTTCTCGTCGCCTGACCCCAGGTTCTCGACGCCGGCCTCACGCAGGTTGCGCTCGACCAGCTCGTCGAGGCCGTACCCGTTCCGCTGCTTGAACGTGGCGCCCTGCGTCTGCCCGTGGTCGGAGAGCACGACGATCTCGTACGGGCGCGCCGCGTACCTGCGGGCGCGCTCGATGCGCCCGAACTGCTGGTCGAGCTTGCGCAGCACCTCCATCGTGTCCGCGCGCTCGAGGCCGGAGTGGTGCGCCACCTCGTCGTAGCCGGCGAAGCACGCGTACACCGCCGGCACGCCCATCATCATGTCGCTGATGATGCTGTGCACGGTGAAGTCGCGCACGAACACGGAGAGGCCGGCGCGCATGAACGCGTAGCTGAGCGACCGGTGCCCGCGCGGTCGTACGTCGCGGCGCCGCTGCTTGGCCGCGCCGGCGAGCTCCAGGATCACCTCGTAGAAGAAGAGCACGAAGGTGCGCGTGACGTTGTAGCCGTCGGCGAGGTAGGCGCGATAGCCGGGATTGGCCTTCTTCTCGGCCTCCATGCGGCTGACGGTGAGGATCACGTGGTCGGCGTCGCCCGAGAGCAGGTTGCTGCGGCTGGCGCCGCCGTCCGCGAGCAGGCCGTCGCCGCTCGAGTGCCGTTCCTCGATGAGGGCGCAGTCGGCGGGCGCCGAGCAGGTCATGATGCGCCCCGACTCCTTCTCCACCCAGCGGAAGGCGGGGATGTCGTCGTTGGAGCCGAGGAGCAGACCCGCCTGGGACGCGCCGGTCTGTGACGAAAGGTCGGTCTCCCACTCCGAGAGCCGGTGCGTACCGGCGGCGAGCCAGCGCGCCATCTCCGGGGCGTGGCCGTCGCGGACGGCGCGCTGCAGCACCGGCCGCGCGAGGCCGTCGATCTCCAGGTAGATGATGCCCGGCACGCTGGTCACGACGCGGCCCCGGGAGCGCCGCGCGATGCGCTGCGTGACGCGCAGCGAGTAGACGTCCTCGTCGTTGGTGCCCAAGAGCACCTCGAGCACGACCGTCACCGCGGCGGCGACCAGCGCCACGAGCAGCGCCCAGAAGAACCCGTCCACGGAGAAGGTGTGGTCGGAGAGCCCCGCCGCGACCAGCACCATGAGCGCGTCGAGCAGCAGGACCAGGAGGAAGCCGACGGCCAGCATGTACGGCAGGCGGAGGGCGGCGATGAGCGGCGGG
>JBLMXT010000145.1:0-5358 GCA_050257915.1 Deltaproteobacteria bacterium | reverse complement strand
GGGAGGCCGAGCGCCGCCGGGTCGTCGGGGATGGCGTCGAGGTGACCGAACCTGGCCAGCACGGCGGCGGCCGACTTGGCGCCCCAGCCGGGAAGGCCGGGAAAGCCGTCCGCCGCGTCGCCGACGAGCGCCAGCCAGTCGGCGATGGAGGTCGGCGGGACGCCGTACTTGCGCATCACGCCGGCCTCGTCCAGGACGACGTCCCGGCGGCGGTCCCAGCAGACGACGCGCTCGCCGACCACGGCCTGTGCGAGGTCCTTGTCCGGCGAGCAGAGGACGACCTGGTCGACGCCGGGCAGACCGCGGAAGCGGGCCGCCGCCGCGGCCAAGGCGTCGTCGGCCTCGAACTCCACCATCGGCCACACGACCACGCCGAGCTCACGCGCCGCGTTCTCGGCGAGCTCGAACTGGGCCAGCAGGACGGGGTCCACGCCGGCGCTCGTCTTGTACCCTGCGTACAGGTCGTTGCGGAACGACTCGATGACGTGGTCGAAGGCGCAGGCGACGTGCGTCACTCCCGGGGTCGAGAGCAGCAGCCACAGGCTGCGCAGCAGGCCGACGGTCGCGCCCACCTCGCGTCCCTCGACGTCGCGCCGCGGCGGCGCGCCGAAGTGGCTGCGGAAGAGCTCGTAGGTCCCGTCGACGAGGTGGATCCGCATCACGCTGACGCGCCGAACCTGCGGACGGCGCGGGCGTGCGCCCGCGCCGCCTCGACCTCGCGGTCCTTGGGCGCGGCGGTCGTGACCAGCTCCCGCAGGAGTGCGGCAGACGTGCTGGCCACCTCGTCGACGGCCCGGTCGAAGGCTTCGCGGTTCACGGCCGAGGGTGTAGCGAAGCCGCTGATCTTCCTGACGTATTGGAGCGCGGCCGCGCGGATCTCCTCGTCGGTGGCCGGCGGCTCGAAGTTGTACAGGGTCTTGATGTTCCGGCACACGTGGATCACCTCATCCGGCGGGCAGTCGCGGCGCGCTGGCGCGCCGCGCCGACGCTGAGGACGGTGCCCGGACTGGCGACGAGCGAATCCCTCAGGCCCGGATGACGGCGTCGTCGAGCGCGGCGACGTCGAGATGCGCCTCGACGTGGTCGGCGAGGCGGTCCAGGGCGTCGTCCTGCGGGGGAGCGGCCGGACGGAGAGCGAGGCCGCGCGCCGACGGCACCGCGCTCACCCCCACACCGCCCAGGTCAGCAGCGCGGCGAGGCCGGCGGCGAGCGCGACGTCCGCACCGCCGGCCGCCCACACGCGCCACACGGCGTCGTCGATGACGTCACCGGTCAGCGGTCGGTCCGGCGCCCCGAGCGCGTAGGCGCCGGGCTTCTCGAGCTGGACGCCCAGGCTCCCGGCCATGGTCGCGATCGCCAGCGTCTTGTTGGGCCCGTACCGCGGCTGGTGCTGGGTGCGGAACGCCCACCACGCCCGCGCCGCCGTGCCCTTGAAGGCCGAGACGGCGACCAGCAGCAGGCCGGTGATCCGCGTCGGCAGCCAGTTGGCGGCGTCGTCGGTGCGCGCCGCGGCCTTGCCGACGTACTCGCGCTCGTCGCGGTACCCCAGCATCGCGTCCATCGTGTTGATCGCGCGATAGGCGAGCGCCCCCGGCAGCCCGAACAGAGCGAAGTACAGGAGCGGCGAGACGACGCTGTCGGTGAGGTTCTCGGCGAGCGACTCGATGGTCGCCGAGACGATGAGCGGCGGGGCGAGGTCCGGGGACCGGCTCACGAGCGCCGCGAGCGAGGCGCGCGCCGCGTCGGTGTCGGACGCGAGGGCGCGCTGCACGTCGCGGCCGGCGCGTACCAGCCCGCGCAGCGAGAAGGTCGTCTTGAGCGCGCAGGCGCCGACGGGCAGCGCGATCCACCAGGCCAACCGGTCCAGGACGAGCGTGAGGGCGAGGCCGGCGGCGAACGCTGCTCCGGCCGTCACCAGGACGATGAGGACCCCGTACGCGAACTCGGCGCCGGGCCGGCCGCGCGGCCGGCGCCGCTCCAGCGCGCCGATCAGCCGGCCCATCCACACCACGGGGTGCAGCGCGTTGGGTGGCTCCCCGAGCGTCACATCGATGAGCCCGGCGAGAAGCACCGTCGCCAGCGCGAGACGCCAGTCGTGAGGGACGAAGAGCACGAGAGACGGGCGGCCCCGGGGCGCCTGTCAGTCGCCGTCGGACGGGACGTACCTGTCCGGCTCGAGTCCCGCGAGATGACCGGTCGCGTTGATGAAGCGGATGGTGACGCAGCCGCCGGCGAACTCGACCAGGGAGACGCCGCCGTGGGTGGTGGACAGCGTCCACCACTTCTCCGGCGGCACGCCCAGGTAGTGGTTCAGGATGGCCCGGATCGGCCCGTCGTGGGCGACGAGGCAGGCGCTGCCGTCGCCCTCGACGGACACGAGGCCCGTAGCGACCACGCTCGCGTCCATCGTGTCCGGCAGTCCGGCGTCGCTCGCCATCTCGTCGTCCGCGGCGACCGCGGCGGCGGCGCCGTCGAGGGCGGCCGCCGCGGCGCCCGCCCTCATCGCCTCGGTGTTGCGGTCGGTGGCGCTCGCGTCGCCCTGGCTCACGGCGTGGCCACAGGAGGCGCCGGTGTCGTCGACCCCGAACGGCGCGAGGATGTCGATCACCGCGGCGTGGACGCGCGCCTCGAGGTGCTCGAGCGACTCGCCGTTGGGCAGCGGCGTGCGGTACGGATCCTCCGCGAACGCCGCGGTGAGCTCCGTGTCGGCCTCGAACTCCTGCCACGGGCGACCCTCGTAGTCGCCGAGCGAGATCTCACGCAGGCGCGGGTCCAGCACGACCTCCGGCGCAGCATCGGCGGCGTCCTCGGCCGCCCAGGCGGCGACGATGTGTTCGGCCGTCGCCCGAGCACGAGGCAAGTCGCTCGAGTAGACCGGCATGGGGCCGAACCCCGCGAGTCGCTCCGCGGCCGCTCGCGCCTGGTCCTCCCCGAGCGGCGTCAGGGGGTGGTCGCTCTGGCCCATCAGCGTGCCGCCGATGTTGCCGGTGGACTGTCCGTGCCGCACTAGATACAGCTTCATCCGTGATCCTCGCTCGCTCGTGCCCCGATCATGTCGCGAGACCGGCGACGGCGCATCCCGTGACCAGGGCGGCCGCCTCGGCCAGCTCGATTCCCATGCCGTAGACGTCGCCGGTGAGGCCGCCGAGCCGCTTCGCCGCGGCGGCCTGCACGCCGAGCGCGACGGCCATCGCCACGACCGCGACCACGAGCCCGACGTACCAGGAGCCGGTCGCGCCGGCCCACAGGCCCGCCAGCCCGGCAACGACCACGCCGGCAAGAAGGAAGCCGCCGGCCAGCTGCAGCGGCCCCGGCGTGTGCTCCCGCGTGAACGCCTCGCCGGTGCCGGCGGGGCGCGCGTACGGCCACCAGTACACGTTGAGCGCCGGAAGCGTGCGCGCCGCGCACCAGCCGGCGAGCAGCGGCGCGGCCGCGTCGGCGCTCGTGAGCGCGCCCAGAGCCGCGACCTTGAGCACCAGCAGCAGCACCGCCGCCGCGACGCCCATCGCGCCGACGTTGTGGTCCTTCATGATCTCGAGGGCGCGTTCCCGCGGCGCGCCGCTGAGGAGGCCGTCGGCGGTGTCCATCAGGCCGTCGAGGTGCAGCCCGCGCGTGAGCAGTTCCAGCAGCATGACGACGAGCGTCGCCGCCACCAGGGTGGGCAGGAACGAGAGCAGCCCCGCGTAGACCGCCCAAGCCGCGCCGCCCATGGCGAGGCCGACCAGCGGGTACCACCCCATACTCCCCCAGAGGTCGCCCGGGCTTACCGCACCCTCGACCCGGAGCGGGATGCCGGTGAGGAAGGTGACGGCCAGGGTCGCGCGGCGGCCGGCGGAGCCGGAGGCGCCGCCGGCGGGCGGCGGCGGCTCCGGCGGCCGGGTCGTCTCGGCAACGCGCGTGTCGCTGGGATCCGTCACGCCTCGACCTTACCGCGTCAGCTCGGCGTCTGCCTCGGACGGGTCGCCGGCCACGCCGGCGCTCTCGAAGGTGGCCATCTCGCTGAGGATGCGGGCGGCAGCCTCGATGATGCTCATCGACAGCGCCGCCCCCGTCCCCTCGCCCAGCCGCATCTGCAGGTCGAACAGCGGCACCAGGCCGAGCTCGTCCAGCACCACCTGGTGGCCGATCTCGATGCTCACGTGGCTGGGCAGGATGTAGTCGACGCACTCGTGGCAGAGCCGGACGGCCGCGAGCGCCGCGGCGGCGCTGATGAACCCATCCATGACCACCGGGATCCGGTGCGCGGCGGCGCCGAGGAACACGCCGGTCATGCCGGCGACGTCGAGCCCGCCGACCTTGGCGAGCACGTCGACGGGGTCGGATGCGTCGGGGGCGTTGGCGGCCAGCGCCTTCTCGATCACGGCGACCTTGCCCGCCAGCGCCTCCTGCGAGATGCCGGTACCGCGCCCGGTCACCCGCGCCGCAGGCTCGCCGCTGAGGGCGGCGATGACCGCCGACGCGGCGGTGGTGTTGCCGATGCCCACCTCGCCGGTGGCGATGATGTCGAGGCCCTTCTCCAGTTCCTCCTCGACCAGGCGGATGCCACTCTCGATCGCGCGCACGGCCTCGTCGCGCGTCATCGCCGGGCCCTGCGCCATGTTGGCGGTGCCCATGCGGATCTTGTCGTGGCGGATGTCGGCGGCGCTGAGGTCGGCGTTGACGCCGACGTCGGTGACGACGACGCGGGCGCCGACGTGCCGGCCGATGACGTTGATGCCGGCGCCGCCGGCGACCATGTTGAAGACCATCGCCGGCGTGACCTCGGCGGGAAAGGCGCTGACGCCCTCGGCGACAACGCCATGGTCGGCCGCCATGACGGCGATCGCCTTCCTCTCGATGACCGGCCGCTCCCTGCCCTGGATGCCGGCGAGCTGGATCGAGAGCGTCTCGAGGCGACCTAGCGCCTTGGGCGGCTTGGTGAGCTGCAGCTGGCGCGCCTCCGCGGCGCGCATGGCGTCGGCGTCGAGTGGGCCGATGGCGGCGATGGTGGTGGCGAGCAGGTCGGTCACTGGGGCTCCTTCGAGGGTGACGAGAAGTCATCGGGGGATGGGGCGGACGGCGGGCCGGCCGCCGCGGGCGGGCCGGCCGCCAGCGCCTTGAGGTCGAGAGCGTAGCCGGAGACGAGGAGGTAGACGCCGTCGGCTGCGCGGGCGAGGCGCTGGTTGGCCCAGCCCAGCTGGTCGCGGTACAGGCGGGCGAGTGGATACTCTGGGACGACCCCGAGTCCGACCTCGTTGGTGACGGCGACGAGGGTGACGCCGGTCTCGGCCACGGCCGCGATCAGATCGGTGACGGCGGCCGTGACGCGCGCCGCGGCGGCGCGCTCCTCGGCCGGCGGCAGCAGGTCCTTGTCGTAGT
>JBLMXT010000144.1:0-3495 GCA_050257915.1 Deltaproteobacteria bacterium | reverse complement strand
GGCACGGCGGGGAAGAGACGGTCCGCTTACTCCGCGACCCGACCCGCGGCGGCCTCACCACCGTCCTGGCCGAGCTCGCGGAGGAGAGCGGCCTGGGCCTCGAGGTGGAGGAGGAGGCGATCCCCGTCTCGCCGGCCGTGCGCTCGGTCTGCGACCTCCTCGGCTACGACCCGCTGACGCTCGCCAACGAGGGCAAGATGGTGCTGGTGACGGCGGCGGAGGCGGCGGACGCCGTGGTGGCCGCCGTCCGCGCCACGAAGTACGGAGGCGAGGCGCGGCGGATAGGCTTCGTCACCGCCGCCCACCCCGGCCGCGTCGCCCTGCGCACGCCCTTCGGCACGCGCCGCGTGCTGGACATGCCGGTGGGTGAGCTGCTGCCACGGATCTGCTGACGTCACGTCAGGGCGGCTTCGCCGCCATCGCCCATACCCCCAGTCAGGCCCCCGGCTGCAGTGTCGTCCCCGCAGGTCGCGAGCGAGGACGACGAGCGCACCGGGTGAGACCGAGGGTTGACGGTCCTTCGCCGATGTCAAATACTCAAGCGACCTTTTGAATACAGCCCGAAGGATGAGGACGACGCATGGACCTGGATGCGGAACTGGCGGGGATGGATCCGGAGCAGTTGAGGGAGGCCCTGAAGCGGGCTGAGCTCGAGCTCGAGGACGTCGAGGAGGAGAGGGACTTCACGCTCGGGCAGACCGGCGTGCACATCGGCGCCAATGAGCTCGCGCGTCTGCGGAGGGCGTGGGAGAGGGACGAGACGCGCCTGCGGGAGCGGATGGCCGCGATCAGCGCCCGCCTCGCCGGCCAGCGACCGGACCCCGGCCCCGAGGCCTCGTGAGCGGCCTGGGAGGGCGGTGCGCGTGAAGGGTCGCGAGTACAAGAGCGCCGTCTATGAGCAGTTCGCCCTGATCGGCAAGGCGCTGTGCAGCGCTCCCAGGCTCGAGATCCTGGACGTCCTGCAGCAGGCCGAGCGCACGGTCGAGGTGCTCGCTGCCGAGGTGGGCATGTCAGTCGCGAACACCTCGCACCACCTGCAGGTGCTCAAGCGCGGCCGGCTCGTCGAGAGCGAGCGTCGCGGTCAGCACGTCGTCTACCGCCTCGCGGACAGAGCGGTCGACGACGCCCTGCGTGCGGTCCGCGTCCTCGGGGAGCGCCGCCTCACGGAGATCGAGCGGGTCACTGCCGAGTTCCTCGGCGACCGCGAGGGGATGGAGCTGGTGGACCAGGACGCCCTGGTCGAGCGGGTGGCGAGCGGCGACTGCGTGGTCCTCGACGTGCGGCCCGCCGAGGAGTACGCCGCCGCCCACCTCGCCGGCGCGATCTCGCTGCCGCTCGAGCAGCTCGAGCGGCGCCTCGCCGAGCTGCCCCGCGACCGCCCTGTCGTCGCCTACTGCCGGGGCCCCTACTGCGTGCTCGCCGTGAGCGCCGTGGAGACGCTGCGCCGCCACGGCTTCGACGCCGTGCGCGCGCCCGAGAGCGTCGATGACTGGCGCGAGCTCGGCGTCCCTGTGATCGACAACGACCGAGAAGGAGCTCCCAGGTGAAGTACCTGTTCATCCTCAACGACCCCGCTTACGGCACCGAGCGCAGCTACAACGGTCTGCGCCTGGCCATGACCCTGCTCACGCAGGAGGCGGATGTCGAGGTGACCGTGTTCCTCATGGGAGACGCGGTGACCTGCGCCAAGTCCGGCCAGAAGACGCCCGACGGCTACTACAACCTGGAGCGCATGCTGAAGCCCATCGTGCGCAAGGGCGAGGTGCTGCTCTGCGGCACCTGCATGGATGCCCGCGGGATGGGTGAGGATGAAGTCATCGACGGCGCGCGGCGAAGTTCCATGAGTGAGCTGACCGAGCGTACCGCCGAAGCCGGCAAGGTGCTCGTCTTCTGACGCGATGATCTACCTCGACTACAACGCCAGCACGCCGATCGCGCCTGAGGTGCGCGAGGCGATGCTGCCGTATCTCGTCCAGCACTACGGCAACCCCTCGAGCGCGCACTGGGCGGGGACTCCGGCGGCGCGGGCGGTCGCCCGCGCCCGCGCTCAGGTCGCCGCCCTCCTCGGCTGCTCGCCGCGCGAGGTCGTCTTCACGAGCGGTGGCACGGAGGCCAACAATACGGCGCTCAAGGGCGTCGTCGAGGCGTCCGGCCTGGAGAGGCCGCACATCGTGACCACGGCGGTCGAGCACCCTGCCGTCGTCGAGCCCTGCCGGTACCTGGAGCGGCACGGCGTGGACGTGACCTTCGTCGGCGTTGACGGCGCCGGGATGGTCGACCCCGACGACATCGCCGCCGCGATCCGGCCCGAGACCGTGCTCGTCTCGGTGATGCACGCCAACAACGAGGTGGGCACGATCCAGCCGATCGCCGAGGTCGCCCGGGTCACGCGGGAGGCGGGCGTGCTGCTGCACAGCGACGGGGCGCAGTCGGTGGGCAAGATCCCGACCCGCGTCGACGACCTCGGCGTCGACCTGCTCTCCATCGCCGCGCACAAGTTCTACGGACCCAAGGGCGTAGGAGCGCTCTACGTGCGCGAGGGCACGAGCCTCGAGCCGCTGATGCACGGCGCCGGTCACGAGGACGGGCGCCGGGCCGGCACGGAGAACGTGCTCCTGGACATCGCCCTCGGGGCCGCCGCCGAGCTCGCGGCCGACCTGGCGTGGACACACGGCGCGCGCGAGCTGCGCGACTGGACGTGGCTCCAGATGCAGGACCGCTGGGGTGAGCGCGTGGCCCTGAACGGACACCCGACGGAGCGCCTGCCGAACACCCTGAACGTGAGCTTCCTCGGCCGCGACGGCCGGGAGATCCTCGCGGCCGTGCCGGATGTCGCCGCCTCCACCGGCTCCGCCTGCCACAGCGGCGGCACCGAGCCGTCGCCGGTCCTGGCGGCGATGGGCGTACCCCGCGAGGCCGGCGCCGGCGCGGTCCGGCTCAGCCTGGGGCGTATGACCACGCGCGAGGAGCTCGAGACGCTGGTGGAGCGACTGGCCGGGGTCCTGTCCGACGGCGGCGGACCGTGAGCGCCGCCCGGAGACTGGACCGCCTGCGCTTCGGCACGTTCCTCGCGCCCAACATCATGCCGGTCTATCAGGCCGTGGCCGATGAGGTCGGGCGCCGCCTCGGTGTCGAGACGGAGCTCTTCGTCGAGACCGACTACGAGGCGTGTGCGAAGGACGAGAACGAGGTCTGCTTCGTCTGCAGCCTGCCGTACGTCGACTTCGAGCGGCGCGGCATCGCCCCCGCGGTGCCGGTCGCCGCGCCGGTGCTGATCGGCGAGCGGTACGGCGGCGAGCCGGTCTACTTCTCCGACGTGATCGTCCACAGGGAGAGCCCGTTCCGGTCGTTCCTCGACCTGCGTGGCCACTCCTGGGCCTACAACGAGCCGCTCTCCCACTCGGGCTACGGGATCACGCGCTACCACCTGCTCAAGCTCGGAGAGACCGGCGGGTTCTTCAGCGACGTCATCGAGGCCGGTTTTCACGAGACGTC
>JBLMXT010000143.1:0-3651 GCA_050257915.1 Deltaproteobacteria bacterium | reverse complement strand
GCGGCGGCCATGACGGCTGCCGCATCCACGACCCCGGCGCCGAGGCCGAGGTGTGGGTCGTCCCCGTCACCCTCGCCGTGGTTGTCGTGCACGTGCAGGTGGCGCAGCGGCGCCCGCGGGTCGTCGAGCCACTCCGCGAGGCAGCCGCTGATGCTGGCGTGTCCCACGTCGAGGATGAGGCCCAGACCGCGCAGGTCCAGGTCGCCGGGGTGGGTGAAGTGGGACATCCCGGCGCCGGGCATGTTCTCGACCACGATCTCCACGCCGAGCTCGTCCTGCCAGTCGCGCAACGTCTCGAAGGAGCGACCCAGCTGCGCGACGACGGCGGGGTCGCGAGCCTCGACCCCGGGGCGCCAGTCGGGGTGCACGACGTAGAGGAACGCCCCGACCTCGGCGCTCGCCTCCAGGTGCCTGCGGTGCTCGTCGAGCGCCCTGAGGCGCTCGGCCTCGTCGAGGTCCCAGATGCCCGTGTAGCCGAACGGGCCGTGCACGGAGTACGTGAGGCCGGCGCGCCGCGCCTCGCCGCGGTTCCGCTTGCTGAGCAGCGTGTGCAGGCCGAACGAGCGGATCTCGGCGAACGAGGCGTGCTCGGAGATGCGCTCCAGCGCCGCCGGGAGCAACTGCTCCGAGTAGGCGCTCGTGGAGATGCCGATGTCCTGGGGGCGCTGCACGGGGCTCCAGTATGCCAGAGCAGCACGCCGGGTGCGCCCGCCCGCCTGCCGCCGACGGCGGCCGGTTGCCATGTGGACCCGGCGGGTAGAAGCGGCGCATGGAGGCCTTGGTCGGCAGCGACACCACGGACGCGACCTACGCGCGACTCGCCGGGCTCGGCCTGGAGATCGAGCGGTACCGCACCGAGCGGCACGAGCTGGACGTCTCGAGCGGCTTTCGCCGAGTGACCACGGAGATCGTGCTCACCGGCGGCGGGCTGGAGGGCCGCGGCGAGGACGTGACCTACGCCGCCGAGGACCACGACGACTACCCGGCGGAGCTGCCGCTGGCCGGGGAGTGGACGTTCGACGGGTTCTCACGGCGCCTTGGCGGCCTGGACCTGTTCCCCGGCAGGCCGCCCCAGCAGGAGTCCTTCCGCGACTACCGGCGCTGGGGCTTCGAGAGCGCCGCCCTCGACCTCGCCCTGCGGCAGGCGCGGCAGAACCTGGGCGAGGCGCTCGGGCGGCCGTTCCGCCCCGTGCGCTTCGTGCTCAGCACCCGTCTCGACATCAAACCCTGGCTCACCGTCGACCCGAGCCTCGAGTTCAAGCTCGACCCGACGCCGGAGTGGGACGCGGGCCTCATGCGCGACATCGCCGCGACGGGACGCGTGCGCGCCCTCGACTTCAAGTCCTTCTACGAAGGCTCGCCGGTCGACAACCCGCCGGACCCGGTGCAGTACCGGCTCGTGAGCGACACGTTCCCGGGCACCGTGCTCGAGGATCCGGCGCTGGAGGGACCGGCGCGCGAGGCGCTCCGCGGCCAGGAGCCACGCTTCAGCTTCGACGCGCCGATCCACTCGTGGGAGGACGTGGAGGCGGTCACGGCGCGGGTGGCCGCGGCCTGCGGCCCCGAGTGTGACGCCTTCACGCTTGGCCAGCTCAACGTCAAGCCGTCGCGCTTCGGGAGCCTGCGCGCGCTGCTCGACTGCGTCGCGCGCGCGCAGGCCGCCGGCATGGTCCTGTACGGCGGCGGCCAGTTCGAGCTCGGCATCGGACGCGACCAGATCCAGGCGCTGGCCAGTCTCCTGTACCCGGACGGCCCCAACGACGTCGCCCCGCGCGAGTACCACGGCGCGCCGCACCCGCACGTGCCGCCCAGCCCGCTCGTGCCGCTGGGGCACCAGGGGCCGGGCTTCGGGTTCGCGTTCGAGGTGTGACGGCGGCGCAGCGGGCCCGGCGGCGCAGCCGGCCCGCGGCCTGACTCCTGCCCGCAGGGGCTCAGCCCCCGTCCAGCAGATCCTTCCGCTCCAGGTAGGCGATGCTCTCGCGGATCGCCGCCTCGTCCAGCAGCTCGAGGATGACGGTCGCGCCGCTCGCGCGCGCGGCACGCAGCACGGCCCGCGCGTCGACCACGCCACGGCCCAGGGGGAGGTGCGGGTCGCCGGCGTCCGCCGGGCCGCGGTTGTCGTGCAGGTGGACGTGCGCCAGCTCGGCGTGCGGCTCCATCAAGAAGTCGTGCAGTGTCCCGCAGATCGCCGCGTGTCCCGTGTCGAGGATCAGCCCGAGCTCGCCGAGGTCGAGGTCGCCGGGCGCGCCGAAGTGCGAGTAGCCGACGCCCGGCAGGTTCTCGACGACGATGCGGACGCCGAGCTCGCGCTGGTACTCCTCGAGCTCGGCGAACGTGCGCCGCAGTGCGTCCACGACCCTTGGGTCGCGCGGCACCGCGCAGCCCTGGTAGTCGGGGTGCACCACGTAGGTCTCGGCGCCGACCTCCGCCGCCGCCTCGAGGTGGCGGCGGTGCGCGGCGAGGGCGTGCCGCCGGTCTCGCTCGCGCCGGCTCCCCGGCTCGAGGTCGTCCCAGGGGCCGTGGACGGTGAGGCGGAGCCCGCTCTCCACGGCCGCCCGCCGGTTGCCCGCGGCCAGCAGGCTGTGCTCCTCGATCGAGGCGATCTCGGCGAGCGACCCGTAGCGCGCCACCCGCTCGAGCGCGGCGCCGAGAGGAAGGCCGTACCACGCGTCGCTGGGGAGGCCGATGTCGGGCGGGAGCGCCATCGCCTCAGTCTATCCGCCCCGGTGCGGTAGCATCGCCTGGTGGACGCGGTGCGGGAGATGCAGCGGCGGTCCGGGGTCGTGGGCCGCGAGCGTGAGCTTCAGACGGCGCTCGCCGCGCTCGCGGGCGGGCGCCACCTGCTGCTCGAGGGACCCGTGGGCGCCGGCAAGACGACCGTCGCCCTTGCGGTGTGCGACCACCTGCGGCGCGAGACCATCCGCGTGGACGGCGACGATCGCTGTACGGAGAGCCGCCTCGCGGGCTGGTTCGACCCTCCGCTGGTGCTCCGGCTCGGCTACCGAGACGAAGCCTTCGTCGCCGGGCCGCTGATCGGCGCCATGCGCCGCGGCCACGTCCTCTTCCTCAACGAGCTGAACCGCCTGCCGGAGGCGACGCAGAACCTGCTGTTGCCGGCGCTCGACGAGGGCGTGCTGCAGGTGCCGGGCCTGGGCGAGGTGCGCGCCGCCGAAGGCTTCCAGGTGGTGGCGACGCAGAACCCGGCGGAGTACGTCGCCACCGGCCACCTGTCCGAGGCGGTGCGCGACCGGTTCGAGCACCTCGAGCTCGGCTACCAGACCGCCGCGGAGGAGCAGGCCATCGTCGTGGCGGCGACCGGTTGCCGGGACGCCGAGCTGGCACGCGCGGCCGTGCGGCTCGTGCGGGCGACCCGGCTGCACCCGCGCGTACGCCGCGGGGCGTCGGTGCGCGGCGCGATCGCGATCGTGGAGCTGGCGCGCGCGCTGGACGGGGGCGGGCCGGTCCGCGCCGGGGAGGGCGGAGGGCTGCGCCGCGCCGCCGCCGCCGCGCTCGCGACCCGCGTGGAGCTGCGCGGCGGCGACGGCGGCCTGGACGAGCTGCTCGACGAGCTGCTGGCGCTCGTCGTCGAGCGGGGGGAGGACCCCGACGCGGCGGCCGCCGCCGGTCGGCTCTGGCGAGACCCCGGCGAGG
>JBLMXT010000142.1:0-6290 GCA_050257915.1 Deltaproteobacteria bacterium | reverse complement strand
TCGGCGGCAAGGCCGGCCTGCTTGCCGCGCTGGTCGAGTCGCTCTTCCTGAACCCCGACGTCGGGTACGTGGAGGAGATCCGGTCGACCCGCGAGGGGGCGGACCGGGCCGACGCGTTCCTCGACTGGCAGCGGCGCGTCTCGGCGAACGACCGCACCAACCGCATGCTGTACGAGCTGCTGCCGCACGCGCTGCGCGAACCGGAGGTCCGGGCGCGCTTCGCCGACGAATACCGGACGTACCGCGCCGTGGACGGCGACTGCCTGGCTGGCGCGCCGCGCGAGTTGAGCGAGCAGGAGCTCGAGGCGCTCGCCGCGGTCAGCATCGCGGTGGTCGAGGGCCTCGGCATCCAGCGGGCCCTCGACCCCGGCGGCTTCGACCACGAGGGCGCCTGGCGGATGTGGCGTGACGTGATCGGCGCCTACCTCCTCCTGCCGCCGGCCTGACCAGCGCGAACCTCTGGCGTCGGGGTACTTGACAGACGGGTATTAAACGTTCATTTAGTTACCTGTTCGTTTAACTCCGGTCCGCGTCCACCTGCGGCCGGCCCGTCCCGAGGAGGAACGACCGGCATGAGTGCGTACACCGTCGACCCGGCCGCGCTGCCCGGCTTCGCTGCGCTGCGCGGCCGCCACTTCTTCACCGACCAGGAGTACTCGCGAGAAGAACTCCTGGGCCTGCTCGACCTGGCCGTCGCCCTCAAGGCGCTGCACCGGCGACGGCCTCTCACGCCCTACCTCGAGGGCCGGACGCTGGCGATGATCTTCGAGCATCCGTCCACGAGAACACGCATCAGCTTCGAGGCGGGCATGACCGAGCTCGGCGGCCACGCGCAGTACCTGCGGCCGGGCGAGATCCACCTCGGCGGCCACGAGACCGCCGCCGACACGGCGCGCGTCATCAGTCGCCTCGTCGACGCCATCATGGCGCGCACGGCCTACCACACCACGCTGGCGGAGCTCGTCGAGCACGCCACGGTCCCGGTCATCAACGGTCTCACCGACGACTACGACCACCCGGTGCAGACGATGACCGACGCGATGACCATCCTCGAGCACGCAGGGACCGTCGAGGGCCTCACGTGCGCGTTCGTCGGCAAGTGCGCCGACGCCATGGGCACCTCCGTGGCGCTGACCATGACCCGTCTGGGCAGCAGCATGATCATGGCCGGTCCGCCCGAAGAGCAGATGACGCCGGAGGTCGAGGCGCTGGCGCGCGCGAACTGCGCCGAGTCCGGCGCCTCCCTCACCCTCACCGACGACGCCGTCGAGGCCGTCTCGCAGGCCGACATCGTGTTCACCGTCGGCTGGTGGTGGATGCAGCCCGAGGACGAGAAGAACGAGCTGCGGCGCATCCTCGGTCCCTACCAGGTGAACGAGGAGCTCTGGGCGCACGCCAAGCCCGGCGCGAAGTTCATGCACTGCCTGCCGGCGGTGCGCGGCGAGGAGATGACCGATGCGATCCTCGACGCACCCTTCTCGATCGTCCTGGACGAGGCCGAGAACCGCAAGCACCTCCAGAAGGCCCTGCTGCTGGCGCTGATCGGTATCGACGATCTGCCGGCCGATCCGGACCTGCAGCCCATCGCGCGGGCGGTGCTGTCGTGAGCCGCCGGGACTGGTTCAAGCCGCCCGAGGTCGAGGCGTACGGCGTCGACCGCATCGCCGAGAGCGAGCGCACGGCGACGCCGTGGTCGTTCGTCTTCATCGCCATGGGCAACAACATGTCGCTCGGCGTGGTGCTCTTCGGCTGGATCCCGATCACGCTCGGCCTCGGGCTGTGGGACTCCGTGACGTCGATCCTCGCAGGCACGGCTGTGGGCGTCTTCATCCTGGCGCCGCTGATCGCCATCGGGTCGCGGACCGCGACCAACAACTCCACCAGCAGCGGCGCCCACTTCGGCGTGCGCGGCCGGTTGATCGGCTCGTTCGTCGGCCTGTCGATCGCCATCGTCTACACGGCGATCGCCGTCTGGACCGGCGCCGACGCGATCCTCGGCTCGTTGCACCGGCTGCTCGGGACGCCGGACTCGACGCCGTTGCGCGCCGTCGCCTACGCAGTGCTCACCGTGCTCATCACGCTGGTCGCCATCTACGGGTTCAGGCTCCTCCTGAAGTTCGAGACGTTGCTGCTCATCATCGGTGGCGGGCTCATCCTGCTGATGCTGGTGGCCTTCTCGGGCAGGTTCACGACCGACTACACCGGCGGGTAGTACCTGCTCGCCGGCCGCTGGGAGACCTGGCTGCTGTCCGCGCTCGCCGTCGGCGTCGCCGGGCCGCTCGCGCTGGTGGGGCTCACAGGCGACTGGGCGCGCTACGTGTCGCCTTGGCGCTACTCGACGAAGCGCCTCGTCCCCCTGGGGATGCTCGGCGTCTACCTGGGCATCGTGCTCCCGCAGCTGATCGGCACGATGGCCGTGGTGACCTTCGTGGACCCGTACGCGCCTTTCGTCGACGGCCTGATCACTGCGGCTCCCGGCTGGTACGTGGTCTGCATCCTGCTGCTCGGGGTCCTCGGATCCGGCGGCCTCGCCGTCGGCACCGCCTACAGCTGCGGCCTCGATCTGGACGCGATCGTGCCGCGCCTCACGCGCGTCCAGGCGACCATCGCCACGAGCGTGGTCGCCGCCGGGCTCGTGTATCTCGGCGCGCTCGTCTTCGACCTCGCCGACTCGGTGCTCGCGATCTCGATCATCCTGCTCGCGCTGAGCACGCCGTGGGCGGTCATCACCGGGATCGGCTATCTCCTCTGCCGCGGGCGGTACGACCTCGACGCGCTGCAGGTGTTCAACCGCGGCGAGCGAGGCGGCCGGTACTGGTTCACATCCGGCTTCAACTATCGGGCGGTCATCGCCTTTCTGGCGGGGGCCACCTTCGGCATCCTCGCCGTGAACACGACGCTGTACGTGGGGCCGCTGGCCAACGTCGTCGGCGGTGTGGATGTGAGCTTCGCCGGCGCCGCGCTGATCGCGGGGACGGTGTACCTCGTGCTACGGGCCGTCTTCCCGGAGCGGCTCGGGGAACTGCCGCCCGCCCCGGCGCCCGGCGCGGCGAGTCCGGCGGCCCCGCGGACGCCCGCCGAGGCGGCGCAGGCGGCGGAGACCGCGTGACACGTGGCCGGGAGCGGCGGGCGCGACGGAGACGTCCGCCCGCCGCTCCCGTCTGCGGTCTCTCCGCGGCGCCCGGGTAGACTGTCGCCGACGGCGAGGAGGTCGCGATGACGCGTGAGGTGACGCTGGCGGCGACGCAGTTCGCCTGCAGCTGGGACGTCGAAGCCAATCTGGACACGGCCGAGCGGCTGGTGCGCGAGGCGGCCGGGCGCGGCGCCCAGATCGTCCTGCTCCAGGAGTTGTTCGCGACGCCGTACTTTCCCATCACGCAGGATCCGCGGCACTTCGATCTGGCCGGGCCGGCGGAGGGCCACCCGGTCATCGCGCGATTCGGCCGGCTGGCCGGCGAGCTCGGGGTCGTGCTCCCCGTGAGCTTCTTCGAGCGCGCCGGTCAGGCGTTCTTCAACTCCGTCGCCGTGATCGATGCCGACGGGGCCTGCCTCGGCGTCTACCGCAAGAGCCACATCCCCAACGCCGGCGGCTATCAGGAGAAGTACTACTTCTCGCCCGGCGACACCGGCTTCCTGGTCTGGGACACGGCCTGGGCGCGCGTCGGCGTGGGCATCTGCTGGGACCAGTGGTTCCCGGAGAGCGCGCGGAGCATGGCGCTGCTGGGCGCGGAGGTGCTGCTGTATCCAACGGCGATCGGCAGCGATCCGCCGGCACCCGGCAAGGACTCCCGCGACGCCTGGCGCTGCGTCCAGCGCGGGCACGCGGTCGCGAACGCGATGCCGCTGATGGCGTCGAACCGCATCGGGGCCGAGGCGGCGCCGGGCGGCGAGCCGAGCATCCGCTTTTACGGCTCGTCGTTCATCGCCGCCGAGACCGGCGCCCTCCTCGCCGAGGCCTCGCGCGATCGCGAGGAGGTCGTCACCGCGGCGGTCGACCTGGACGCGGTGCGCCACCACCGCGAGGACTGGGCGTTCTTCCGGGACCGGCGCCCGGAGCTGTACGGGCCGCTGGGCAGCCTGGATGGGAGCGCTGCCGGGGACGGCGCTACGTAGAGACGCGGCGCAGGATGTGCCGCTCGGTCCCGCTCGGGCGCGTGAGGAGCAGGGCGTCCGCGCCCTCGTCGTAGGTGATGACCCAGCGGACGTCCTGCGTGTCCCGGTCCAGGACGAGGATCTTCTCGCCCTCCAGGCGCGCGGGCAGAGGGTCGGCGGAGGTGGGTGTGTAGGTCACCCAGTACCGGGGCGCGTCGGCCTGTCCGTCCGCGGCGCTCACCGTGAGGCGGACCGGCTGTGACGCGGTCTGCTCCTGCCACACGCCGAGTGCCTTCGTCTGGATCGGGGGACCCGCGTCGGCCTGCCGCCAGATGGCCCCCGCGACGACGGCGACGCCGACGACCACGGCCGCCAGGATCGGGATGAGGACGACCTTTCTCGACACGGCAAGCCCTTTCGAGTCCGGGGCCGACGCCCCGCCTACTCCTCTTCTCTGCGCCGGCCCCCGAAGAACCTCGTGAGTACGAACATCACGACGACCAGGATCAGCACGCCGCCGAGGCCGATGGCCAGCCAGGTCCAGTTCACGATGGGCTGGTCCTCGGCGGCCGCGGCGGCGGCCACCCTTGGCTCTACGAAGCGGTACGTGTCGATGTTGTTGTAGCTGTAGATGACGGCGCCTTCCTGGCCGCTCGCCTCACTCGGCACGTGCACCCAGCCCTGCCAGTCGTCGGTGTTGAAGGCCTCGAGCTGGTAGGGGTAGGCGAGGATGGCGTAGGCGCAGCCGTCGTAGAAGATCTGCTGCATCTGCTGGACGATCGGGACGCGCTGCGCTTCATCGATCGTCGTGATCTGCTCGGCGTTCAGCTGCGTGTACTCGGGGTCCGTCCACAGGCAGTCGTTCCAGCCCTCGATCTGCTGCGGCGTGTAGATGTCCATGATGAAGTTGGGGTCGACGTCCTGGACCCAGTACCAGATGAACAGGTCCCAGTTGGGCGTGTACGTGTCCCCGGTGTACTCGTACTGGTAGTTGATAAGCGTGCCGGCGTCGATGACCTGCAGTTCCAGCTTGATGCCCACGTCCTCGAGCCAGCCGACGATGAGCTTGGCCGCGGTCTGGTTCTGGACGGAGTCGGTGGTCGCGTAGAAGCGCAGGCTGAGCTTCTTGCCGTCCTTGGTCTCGCGGAAGCCGTCGCCGTCGACGTCCTCGTAGCCAGCCGCATCGAGGATCTCGTTGGCCTTGGCCGGGTCGTACGTGAAGGCCTGATCGGCCGGCGGGTCCCAGTGGTACTTGGAGTACGGGACGATGAGCGTGGAGCCGAGCGTGGCGTACTGCTGGTAGGCCACGTCGACGACCTTCTGCCGGTCGACCGCCCAGTTGACGGCCGTGCGGAACTGCTGGTCGAGGAGCACCGGGTTGCCCTTGGAATCCGGGCTGTCGTAGCAGTTCATCGCCAGTTCGATGAAGTTCCAGGACGTCGACTTGCTGGTGGTGATGCCCTGCTCGCCGCTCAGTGGCTTGAACTGCGCCGGCGGGATGTCGACGGCGCCGTCGATGGTGCCGAGCTTGAGGTCCTGGGCCATCGTGTCCGGGTTGGTGTAGAGCTCGAACACGACCTCGTCCACCTTGGGCCTGCCGGCCCAGTAGCTCGGGTTGGCCTCGAAGCGCACGAACTTGCCCTTCTGCCACTCCACCAGCTGGAACGGCCCATTGCCGATGATGGGCGGCTTGTTCTGATAACTGGTGGTCGCCTCCTTGCCGCTCACCTTGCTCCAGATGTGCTCCGGCAGGATGGGGACGACCATCCGGAGCATGTTCGCCTTGGGGGCGCTGGTGGTGACCTTGACGTGCGTGTCGTCGATCACCTCGGCCCCGGTGATGCCGTTGGTGTAGGTGGAGAGGTTGAGCAGCTCGTTGTCGACGATGTAGTTGAAGGTGAACGCGACGTCGCTGGCCGTGACCGGCTCGCCGTCCTGCCACGTGGATCCCTCGCGGATGGTGAAGGTCCACTCCTTGCCGTCCTCCGAGACCTCCCACTCGGTCGCGAGCTCGGGCCGCGGTTCCAGGTCCTTGGAGTCGAACCCGACGAGGAAGTCGTAGTTCATGTGCCAGAACATGTAGTCGATGCCCTGGATGCCGATGAAGGGGTTCAGGTTGTCCGGCTCCTGCACCATGCCGATGTGCAACGTGACCTTCTCCGTCGGCGCCGGGCTGGACGAGGCGGCGGCGCGCGCCG
>JBLMXT010000141.1:0-9495 GCA_050257915.1 Deltaproteobacteria bacterium | reverse complement strand
ACGGCGAACGCCCACATGCCGTTGAAGCGCGCGGCGCAGCCCGGCCCCCACTCCTCGTAGGCGTGGACGATGACCTCGGAGTCGCAGTGCGTGCGGAAGACGTGGCCGGCGGCCTCGAGCTCGGCGCGCAGCTCGCGGTAGTTGTAGACCTCGCCGTTGTAGACCAGCCAGACGGTCTCGTCCTCGTTGGCCACGGGCTGGTGGCCGCCCTCGCGGTCGATGATGCTCAGGCGGCGATGGCCCAGGCTGACGGACGGCGTCTCGAAGGCGCCGGCGTCGTCGGGGCCGCGGTGGACGATGGCGGCGCCCATGCGCCCGAGAAGCTGCCGGTCGGGTGAGCCGGCGAAGCCGAAGATGCCGCACATGAGCGGATGCGCTCCTGGGTTGGGACCACTGACGGCGCGGCCTCCCTGCCGGGCGGCGCGCCGGTCAACCTTACCACCGGCCAGACGCCGCAGGCGAGCCGCCGGGGAGGGCGCGGGCGGGCGGCCCCCGCGGATCACATGAGTCTGGACCGGTTCCCCGGATGCGACATGCAGTAGTCCTCTTCGGTGACCAGCGGGAACGCGCCGACCACGGGGAAGCACCCGAAGGGAAGCTCGCGCGTGGACCCGCGGAAGTAGCTCTCTGCCTGCAGGACCACCGGCGGAGCGGCGCGGCAGGTGCCGGAGTCGCCCGGGCCGGGGATCTTGGCGAACGCCGGGCAGGTGCGGCAGCGCTGCATGCTCTCCTGGTCCATGTGACCTCCTGTGGGGGTGGCGCGACCTGCCCGGTATTCCACGGCCGCGGCGCGCGTCCTCCCCGGAGCTCCGCGCCGGCGGGCGCGGCAGGCCCGCTCCGTTGCCGCCCGTCGCCGGCGGCGGGTACACTCGGGCCGTTCCCCGGGAGCCGACACGGAGGGGTCGCCGATGACCGAGCGCGACGCGTCGCTTCGCGACGTCCGCCAGCTGGACTACGTGTGGATCCCGATGCGCGACGGGGCGCGGCTCGCGGCGCGCGTCTGGCTCCCGGCGGACGCCGAGTCCGACCCGGTCCCCGCAATCCTCGAGGCCCTGCCCTATCGCCTCAGCGACGGGACGGCGACGCGCGACGCGCGCGTCCACCCGTACTGGGCCGCGCGCGGCTACGCCTGCGTCCGCGTCGACCTCCGCGGCAGCGGCGAGTCGGACGGCGTGCTGGAGGACGAGTACCACCCCCGGGAGCAGGACGACCTGCTCGAGGTCATCGCCTGGATCGCCGCCCAGCCGTGGTGCTCGGGCGGCGTCGGCATGACCGGGATCTCGTGGGGCGGCTTCAACAGCCTCCAGCTGGCCGCCAGACGCCCGCCGGCGCTCAGGGCGATCATCACCCTGATGAGCACCGACGACCGCTACGCCGACGACGTGCACTACAAGGGCGGCTGCGTGCTGGCGACGGACCTGCTGCACTGGAGCACCTGCATGCTGCACTGGCAGTGCCAGCCGCCGCACGAGGCGGCGGTCGGCGCGCGCTGGCGCGAACTGTGGGAACAGCGGCTCGCGTCCACCAGGCCCTGGATCCGCACCTGGCTCGCGCACCAGCGACGCGACGCGTACTGGCGGCACGGGTCCGTGTGCGAGGACTACGCGGCCATCGAGGTCCCGGTGTACGCGATCGGCGGCTGGGCCGACGGCTACACGAACAGTGTCCTGCGCCTGCTCGAGGGGCTCGGAGGGCCGCGCAAAGGCCTCATCGGCCCGTGGCCCCACGCCTTGCCGCACCTGGTCACGCCCGGCCCGGCGATCGGGTTCCTCCAGGAGGCGCTGCGCTGGTGGGACCATTGGCTCAAAGGCGTCGACACGGGCGTGATGGAAGAACCGATGCTGCGCGCGTGGATGCAGGAGTCGGTGCCGCCGGTGCCGTGGATGGACGAGGTGCCGGGGCGCTGGGTGGCGGAGGACACGTGGCCGTCTCCGCGTCTGGAGCCGCGGGCCCTGCGGCTCGACGCGGACGGGGTGCTGCGCGATGCGGCGGACGGCGCCGCGCCCGACCATGAGGCGGCGGCCGCGCACGGCGCGGCCGGCGGCCGCCTCGCCATCCGCGGCGCCCAGCTCTGCGGCGCCGACGCCGGCGCCTGGTGCGCCGAGAGCCAGCCAAGCGACTTCGCCCCCGACCAGCGGGCGGCGGAAGGGCAGTCGCTCTGCTTCACCTCGGCGCCGCTGCCGCGCGACCTGGAGATCCTCGGCCACCCGCGGCTCACGCTCCGCTTCGCGAGCGACCGGCCGCTGGCGCTGGTCGCCGCCCGGCTCGACGACGTGGCGCCGGGCGGCGTCTCCAGGCTCGTCACCACGCAGGTCGTCAACCTGACGCACCTGACGACCCACGAGACTCCTGAGCGGCTCCAAGCCGGCAGGGAGTACGTCGCGACGATCGCGCTGGACGCGATCGCCCAAGCCTTCCCGGCCGGGCACCGGCTGCGGCTGGCGCTCTCGCCGACGTACTGGCCGTGGGCGTGGCCGTCGCCCGAGCCCGTCACGCTCACGGTGGTCGCCGGCGAGAGCTCCCTCGAGCTGCCGGTGCGCCCGGAGCGGCCGCGCGACGCCGAGCTCAGGCCGTTCGATCCGCCGGTGGTCCCCGAGGGCCTCGGCGAGACGACGGTCGGGGGCGGCCGCGGCGGCCGCGCCTACACGCGCGACCTCGCCGCCGACGGCATCACCTGGACCTTCCGCTACGTGGACGGCGGCAAGGTCGTCCTTGCCAACGGCTGGGAGAGCGAGGAGTGGAACACCGTCAGCTACGGTCTGCGCGAGGGCGACCCGCTGTCCGCCAGAGTGTCCGTGGAGGCCGAGTCGGTGCTGCTCCGCGGGGCGCAGGGCCGGTTTCACATCGTCACGCGCGGGGAGATGACCTGCGACGCGGACACCTTCTACGTCGCGGACGAGGTCGCCGTCTACGAAGGTGAGGACGGCGAAGAACACGAGGTCTTCACGAGGTCGTGGTGGCACCAGGCGCCGCGGGACTTCGTCTGAACAGGAGGGCGAGAGGATGTACTTCGGCGCGCACGTGAAGTCGTCGGGCGGCGTGTGGCACGCCATCGAGAACGGCGTGGACATCGGCGCGGAGGCGGTGCAGTTCTTCGCCGGCAGCCCGCGCACCTGGAAGCCGACGCTCTACAAGGACGCCGACTCCGCGAAGTTCCGCGGACTGCGCGCGGAGTCCCCCATCCGCTTCGTCGTCATCCACACCATCTACCTCATCAACCTCGCCAGCGAGAACGAGGACTTCTACGAGAAGTCGGTGAAGTCGCTGTGCGGCGCCGTCACGGCCGCGGAGCAGCTCGGGGCGGACGCCATCGTCACGCACATCGGCTCGCACCAGGGCTCCGGCTTCGCCGCCGGCCTCGAACGCGTCCAGGCGGCGCTGCGCGCGGCGCTCGCCGAGAGCGAGGGCTCCCCGGTCCGCCTCCTGCTCGAGAACACGGCCGGCGCCGGCGGCACCATGGGGGTCGACTTCCGCGAGCTGGGCCAGATCATCGACGCCACCGGCGGCGACCCTCGCCTCGGCATCTGCGTGGACACGGCGCACATCTTCGAGTCCGGCGTCGACCTGCGTTCGCGGGAGGGGGTCGACGACCTCCTGCGCGAGCTGGACGAGGGCTGCGGCCGCGAGCGCCTCGTCATGTTCCACCTGAACGACTCCAAGACGGCGCTCGGCTCCAACCGCGACCGGCACGAGAACATCGGCGACGGCGACCTGGGAGACGACGCCTTCCGGCTGCTCGTCAACGAGCCGGCGTTCGCCGACCTGCCCGGCATCCTCGAGGTCCCGGGTCTCGACGGCCAGGGTCCGGACAGGGAGAACCTGGCCCGCCTGCGCGGGCTCGTGGCCTGACATCGAGCCGTCCCACGACGGCGCCGCCGAGAGCCGCGACCCGGCTGCGGGTATACTCTGCTGCGCCGGGTGCACACCGACTACAGCGAGGTGACGCCATGGAACTCGTGACCGTGACCACCGTGAGCGATGCCGGCCTTGCCAACGTCGTCGTCGGGGTGCTCGAGCAGGCCGGCGTGGAGGCCGTCGTCGGCGGCTCCGGCGCCCCCGGCGTGTATCCGACGCCCTCCGTCCACCCGTACCACATCCTCGTGAACGAGGGCGACCTCGCCAAGGCGCGCGACGTGCTCGACCAGTTCGAGACGATGCCGGACGACGCCGCCGACGACGAGTGACCCGGGGCCGGGCTCCCCGCCGTCTGCTATCATGTGCCTTCTTGCAGCGTTTTTTCGGCCCTGCGGGGCGTTCCAGACACGGGAGTGACGATGTTCGGACGCATCTTCGGCCGCGGCAAGGACGACCAGGACCAGGCCGTCTGCGCCGAGTGCGGCCGCACCCTCCTCGCCGGCGAATGGACCCAGACCGTCGTCGATGAACACGGCGAGGAGCGGCTCATCTGCTCCTTGTGCGGACAGGCCTATTCGGGCCGCAGCGAGCCCGTCGCGGCCGCGCCCACCCCTGCCAACAACGGACGCGTGCGCGAGACGCGCAGCGAGGCGCGCAGCGACGAGCCGGCGGCGCGGGCGGAGGCCCCGGCGCGCGACGTGCGCGCCGAGAGCGACGCTTTCTGGCAGGCGCTCAAGGAGAAGGACGCCCAGATCGAGCAGCTCAAGGCCGAGCTGGCGCGCGCGGAGGCCGAGCGCCAGGAACTCGCCGGCCAGTTCGCGCGCCTCGGCGCCGCCGGCGCGGCCGGCGCGGCCGGAGCGGCCGGCACGGACGACGAGCCCGGGGCGCTCACGGGCGATTCGTCGGAGCCTGGCGAGCGCACGTGGGGCGAGACGCCCGCCGAGTTCGCCGCCGAGATGGCCGCACTGGACGAGGCGGAGGCGGCGTCCGACCGGCCGCAGGACGTGTGGGACGAGCCGGCGCAGGACCTCCCCGTCGAGGCGGCGGTCGTCGAGGCCGCGATCGTCGAGGAGGCTCCGGCAGCCGACGAGCCGGCGGACGCGGAGGTCGCCCAGGAGGCCGCCGGCGCGGAGGTCGTCTCGGCGCCGGGCGCGGAGGCGTTCGCCGCCGGCGCGGCGGCCGCGGCCTCGGCGACGGTGTTCGAGGACACGCAGCCCATCCCGGCGGTGTCCGAGGACCTTGACGAGGACGAAGGAAGCACCGGCGAGATCGCCGCGGCCGAGGCCGAGGCGGCGTTCGCCGCCGGCGCGGCGCAGCCGGCGGCCTCGGAGCAGGAGCCTGCCCCGTCGGCCGCGGAGACCGAGGCCGTGGCCGCGTCGCTCACGCTCCTGCAGCGCGGCGTGGACCTGCTCAACGTGAGCGGCGTGCCGCGCAAGATCGCCGAGACCAACGAGCAGCTGGGCCTCCCGCACGTGCACGCCGGGTTCGACGACGACATCGTCGCCGTCAGCTTCATGTGGACGATGGGCTGGTACCGGTTCCACGTCGACCTCGACAGCGGCGACGTGACCATGCACGACCGCGGCTACGAGGAGCTCACGCTGCAGCCCAACGCCGGCGTGCGCGCCGACGGCACGGTGCAGCTCGCGCCGGCGCAGATCAGCCGCGCCGCCGCCCAGCGCGCCCAGGCGGCGCCCCCCCAGGCAGCGTCGGAGCCGGAGCAGCCCGCGGCCCAGCCGCCGGCCGCGCCGGCCGAGCCGGAGACGCCGCGGGAGGCCGCGCAGAAGCCGCCGGAGTTCCTCAGCAAGTCGCTGCTCGGCCAGCGCAGCGACGACGAGACGGCGTCGTGGGAGCAGACCAAGGCGCGCGACTTCGACTGGGACCGCTGAGCCGCCGCGGTCCTGCGCGCCGCCGTACGTGAGGAGAGCCGGGGCCGCCTCGCGGCGCCCCGGCTCTCCTCATCTTCAGGCGGCGCTTCAGACGCCGCGGCGGCGTCACGTCAGAGCGACATCCCGCTGCCGCCCATCATCCCGCCGAACAGCTGGTTCATGAACGTCTCGAACGACTTCGCGTCCTTCGGCGCCTCCACCTCGACCGGCTCGTCGAAGCCGCTCATGCTGACGGTGCCCTTCGCGGTCATCGCGGAGACGCCCTCCATGTCCTTCTGCTCCGAGGTGTCGAGGGACGCCCCGAACTGCGCCTTGTACATGTACTGGTCGTCGACGCCGATCCAGTAGTCGACGGTAGCGGCCCGGAGCGTCTTGCCCAGCTCCTCGGCCTGCTGCTTGTTCTGCGTGAGACCCTCGCTGAGCTGCCCGAGCTCGCTCCCGGAGCCGCCGAGCTTGTCCTGGAGGGCAGGGTCCTCGGCGGCCTTGACGAGCGAGTCCGCCAGCTTCTGCGGGTCGGCGGCGGCCTTGACGTGGTAGACCTCGACGCCGTTCAGGTCCTCGGTGCCGACGAGCTCGAACTCGGTGCCCCAGCTCGAAGGATCGATGCCCATGCTCTTGAGCTGCTCGGTCGGGGCGGCGCCGGTCGCGGCCTGCTCGTCGAGCGCCTTCGAGTTCTTGGTGTCGAGCGCGTACCAGGTGCCCTGGTACTCGATCCACGACTTCTCGCCCTCGCTCATCATGCTGAACTCGAGGTTCTGGCCGGCGATGCCGAGGCTCATGGTCATGTTCACCGCGGTGGGGTCGTTGCCGCTCGAGCCCTCGGCGTGGAAAGTGACGCCGTCCGCGAGCAGCGCCTTCGCCGTCGGGTCGGTCATCTTCGCGGTGTCGCCCTCGATCTGCAGGGCGAGGTCGGCGATGAACGAGGCGCTGCTCACCGTCGCCATCTTGGCCTCACTGTCTTTGACGATCTGGTCGGCGGGCGGTCCGGCGGCCGTGTCGGCGGCCGCTGGTTCCGCCGTCGTGGCCTCGTCGCCGCCGCAGGCCACGGCGACCAGCGCCAGCGCCAGCACGAGGAGCAGGATCGCCCCGCGTCTGGAGATCATGGCACGCATAGGTATCCTCCTGTCGTCATCCGGGCGCGATCGGCGCCCGCTCCTCTTCTCGGCCGGGAGCGCTCGCTCCTTTACGGAGTGATGCCCGCGTGGCTCAGCTTGAGCGCTGTTTGGGAGAGACGACGACGGCACGGAACGGTTCGTTGCCCTCGGAGGCGGTCTCCACGCGCGGGTGGTCCTTGAGGTGCAGATGGACCACCTTGCGCTCCGCCGCCGTCATCGGCTTGAGGGCGATGCTCACCGAGTCGCGCGCGACCTTCTGGGCCGTCCGGTCGGCGAGCGCCGAGAGCGCGGCGGCGCGGCGGTCGCGGTAGCCCTCCGCGTCGACGATCACCTGGCGACGCTCGCGGCGGTCGCCGTTGACGACGATCGCGGCGATGTACTGCAGGGCGTCGATGGTGGCGCCGTGGCGCCCGATGAGGAGCCCCAGGTCGTCGCCGCTGATCTCGGCGCGCACCCACTCGGGCGTCTCGCTGGCGCCCACGTGCGCCTCGACGCCCATCAGGTCGACGACGGTCTGGATGAACTCGCGGAGCGTCTCTGCCCCCTCGGGCAGGTCGGCCTCGACGCGCTCGTCCGACGGCCGCAGACGCGCCTCGACGCGAGCCTCCATCTTGCCGCGACCGAAGAAGCCGCCCTTGCTGCCCTCGTCGACGACGATGTACTCGACATCGGCCGGGTTCACGTACGGGACGATCTTGCGCAGCTGCTCCAGCGCCGTGCGCTTGGCCTCCTCGATCGAGGCCCCGCCGGCGATGGTGGCGAACTCGGTCTCTTCGTCTTCCTGGTCCTCGTCGTCCTCTTCGTCGATCGGCTGGAGGTCGTCGGGCTCTTCCATCGATCCTGCTCCCTGGTCGGGTGAGAAAAGCTCGCGCGCCCCGGCGGCGTCACTCCTCCGCCGGGCCGTCCGCGCTCGTGGTCGTTCCTCCGTCGCCGCCCGAGCCCGCGGTCGCGGCCGGCGCCGTGTCGGCGCCACCGGCCTTGCCCTGCTGGGGCGCCGGCTTGCTCTTGCCCTGCTGGCCGGCGGAACCGCCCTTGGGCTTGGGCTTCTGGCCGCCCCCCTGGGTGGGCCTGCCGCCCGTCGCCTGGCCCGGCTTGCGCTTGCCCTTGCCGGGCGGGGCCTTCTTGGCGCCCTGCGCGGGCTTCTTGCCCGCCGCGACGCTGCCCTGCTTGGCCGCGCCGCTCCCCTGGCCGCCCTTCTTGGCGGCCATCTTCTCCTCGCGCTGCTTCATGGCCTCACCCTGCGACGCCATCATGGCCTCCATGAGGCGGCTGCGCTTCTTGGGCTTGGCCTTGGCGCGGGCGGCCAGCTCCTCGGGCTTGGGCATCGTCTTGCGGATGACCAGCTGCTGGCCGATGGTCCACACGTTCGTCGTGACCCAGTACACGAACAGGCCGGCCGGGAAGTTGAAGAGGAAGAGCACGAAGACGATCGGCATCGCCCGCATGATCCACTTCTGCGTCTGGTCGCTCTGCGTCGCCACCATGAGCTCCGTGGAGATCATCTGCGTAGCCACGTACAGGACCAGCAGGATGTAGGTGGGATCCGGGTTGCCCAGGTGGGGGATCCAGAGGAACGGCGCCTGGTTCAGCGCCTCGACCGATGCCTGGTAGGCGGGCGCGCTGAGAGGCCCCAGGCCCTTGATGGCCGCGTAGAGCGCGATGAACACAGGGAGCTGCAGGATCAGCGGCAGACACGAGGCGAACGGGTTGACCCGGTGCTCCGAGTAGAGCTTCATCGTCTCTTCCTGCAGCTTGCCGCGGTCGTTCTTGTACTTCTTCTGCAGTTCCTTGACCTGCGGCTGGATCAGCTGCATCTGCTGCGCCGACTTGTACTGCTTCCAGGTGAGCGGGAAGAGGATCAGCCGCACGATGATCGTGAGGCCGATGATGGCCAGGCCCCAGGTCCAGCTGTAGCCCAGGCCGAGGCCGGCCAGGAAGTCGTTGATGGTGACGAGGACCCAGTGCAGCAGCAGGATGAGCTCGGACAGGATCGGGAAGTTATACACGCGCGCTCACATTCTCGTGGGTGTGGTCGTGCCCGCATTCGTGGCGCCGCGGCGGCACGGGGTCGTAGCCGCCGTTGCTGAACGGGTTGCAGCGCAGGATCCGCCACGTCGCGAGGCCGAAGCCCTTGAGGACGCCGTGCTCGCGCAGCGCGCCGATGGCGTAGTTGGAGCACGACGGGTAGTACTTGCAGCGCTGTCCAAGCATAGGCGAGAGGGTGTACTGGTAGACCCGGATGAGGCCGATGAGGACGGCGTTGAGCCCGGTGTTGACGGCGCCCAGCACGCGGTTCATGTCTGCTCCGCGGTGAGGAGCCCGGCGCGGCCCAGGAGCTCGCGGACGGCCGCGCCCACGAGACCCTTCTCGCCCTCGCCCTCGCGGGTGACGAGCTCGATCAGTTGCGGGCGCGCGATCACGACCAGGTCGTACTCCTCGGCGAGCTGCCCCGCGCTGGCCAGGAAGGCCTCGCGCAGCAGCCGTTTGATGCGGTTACGGACGACGGCTCCGCCCAGCTTCTTCGACACCGAGAGGCCGAGTCGCGGCCCCTCGTCGCCCGGCTCGGCCGGGCGCCTGAACCAGTACAGCACGAGGAAGCGAGAGGCCGTCGAACTCCCCTGCCGGTAGATGCGCTG
>JBLMXT010000140.1:0-3702 GCA_050257915.1 Deltaproteobacteria bacterium | reverse complement strand
TCGATGGCGATGATGATGCCGGCGATCACGTAGCTGAAGGCGCGGAAGACGTCCAGGGCGTGCATGCGGTTCTTCGTGACCTGCTGCATGGCCGTCACCTGGGTGCCGGGCAACACGTCGCTCAGCTGCCGGGCGATCTCCTCGACGGGGCAGTCGCTGCAGAGTGCGGCGACCTGCACGAGGGTCACCCTCCCGGGCTTGCCGAGCAGCTCCTGGGCGGCGCCCAGGTCGGTGATGAGCAGCTCGTCGTCCTGGGAGCCCGTGGGGCGCAGGATCCCGCTGACGGTGAAGTCCCGGTCGTCGAGGGCGACCGTCTCGCCGATGCGCAGGCCGAGGCGGCCGGCGACCGCGGAGCCGGCGACGAGCTCGTCGCCGGCCGCCGGCCGCCGGCCGTCCAGCCGCCACCACTTCTTGAGCTCGAACTCGTCCTTGGCGCGCACGCCCAGAAGGAGCGCCTGGCGGCCTCGCACCGTCACCGCGCCGAGCAACTCCGGCGAGACGATGGCGACGTTCTTGCGGTTCTCGATGGTGCCGATGCGAGAGAGGTCCGCCTCGCGCAGGTCGCGCGCCTGCAGCCGCACGCCGCCGAGGGCGACGCCGCCGTAGCTCAGCGCGAGGTCGTCCGTCCGCGGCGCCACGACGATGTTGGCGCCGTACGTCTCCAGCTGGTTCTGGGCCTGCACCGTGAGCGCGCGGCTCAGCGTGAGCAGCGTCACCACGGTGGCGATGCCGATGAGCAGGCCGGCGACCAGGAAGGCCGCGCGGGACGGCCGCCGCCGCAGGTTGCCGAAGGCGACGTTGCGCAGTCTCATCGCGTCCGGTTCAGAGGACCGGGATCAGGAGAGCGGGAGCCTGAGGCCGGATCACTGGAAGTACTGGACGCCGGCCTGCAGGTCGGCGGTCTTCAGCACCAGGTCCTGACCGTCGACGGAGCGGTCGATCGGGGACGGGTTGCAGCCGCCCTTGATCTCGTTGATCTGGTTCGAGTCGAACTGCTGGCCGCAGTTGTTGCACACCATGAGGTCGCCCTGCTGGGAGTAGCCCTTCTTGTTCGGGTAGCACACGTCGCACGCGTCGAAGGCGGCACGGTACTCGCCGTCCTTGCTCTGCATGACGAAGTACTTCACCTCGACGCCGCCGGCGTCGTAGCTGTAGAAGTGGGCCTGGCCGTCGGAGATCTCGGCGACGGGGATGGTGACGTCGGCGCCGCCGGCGGCCACGGGAGCGGCCGCGACCGCGGCGCCCTGGTCACCGCGGCCCATGACGACGACGAGCGCCACGGCGATCACGGCCACCAGCGCCACGCCGGCGATGGCCAGGTGCAGGCCCGTCCGGCTCTTCGGCTGCTCGAACTGGGCGCGTTTGTCGGCGCGCGCAGCCGCCTTCCGCGTAGCGTCACTCACGGTCCCCGTCCGCTGGCGATTGCTGTGCTTCCCTGACAAGCTGGTCCTCCCTGTGCCCGGCCGGGGCCCACGCCCCGGCCGCTTTGGTCTCTGGTGCGCACGATGGTAGGCGGCCCGGATGAAGAAGCTGTGTAGATTGCCGCGTTCTTTCGCGCCACCTCCTTTGGGGTATGACGCGGCTGTGGCGACGGAGCACGGAGGTGCGCCCTGGGCGAGTCCGGCAAGATCGTGGTGATCGACGATGAGGAGTCGGTGCGCGAAGTGGTGCGCGCCTACCTGGAGAGGGACGGCTTTCGCGTCTACGTCGCGGAGAACGGCCGCGACGGGCTGGCGCTCGCCGAGCGGCACCAGCCCGACCTCATCGTCCTCGACCTCATGCTCCCCGACGTCTCGGGCGAGGAGATCTGCGCCGAGATACGCGACCGTTCCGACGTCCCCATCGTGATGCTCACCGCCAAGGCGAGTGAGGAGGAGCGCGTCGGCGGCCTCGTGGCGGGCGCCGACGACTACCTCGTCAAGCCGTTCAGCCCGCGTGAGCTCGTCGCCCGCGTGAGGGCGGTGCTGCGACGCACCGGCGGGGTGGAGACGCCGCTCGTCGAGGTGCTGCGCTTCGACGACGGCCGGCTCGAGATCGACACCGTCAAGCGCGCCGTGCGGCGGGACGGCGAGCCGGTGGAGCTCACCCCCAACGAGTACAAGCTCCTGGTGGCGCTCGCCCGCTATCCCGGCCGCGCCTACTCGCGCTTCGAGCTCGTCAGCCGCGTGCAGGGCTACGACTACGAGGGCTACGAGCGCACGATCGACGTGCACGTGAAGAACCTGCGCAAGAAACTCGAGCCCGACCCCGGCAGGCCGCGGTACGTCGAGACCGTGACGGGCGTCGGGTACCGGCTCGCCAAGCTGTGAGTGGTCACGTGCGCGGCGGCCTGAGGACGCGGCTGGTGATCGCCTTCGTGGCCGTGGCGCTGCTCGGCGCGCTGGTCACCACCGTGTACTCGAGCCTCAGCCTGACGGCGCGCCTCGAGACCTCGGCCGAGGCGCGCCTCAAGAACTCGGCACTGCACTTCGGCGAGGTGGCCGCGGTCGTGTCGAACGGCAGCGGCTGGAGCCGGCAGAGCATCGAGACGCTGCACCACCTGGCGCAGATCGACTCGCTCGCGGCGCGGCTCTACGACGCCCGCGGCGAGCTGGTCTTCGAGCACCCCGCCTCGGGACCCGTCGAGCCGGGGGCGGCCGCGTCCGCGCCGGTCATGACCGGCGAACGGCGGATCGGGCGCGTGGCCATCAGCCGCGACGACGGCCGGCTGTTCACCGAGGAGGAGGTCCAGCTCAGGAGCCAGCTGCTGCGCACCAACCTGATCGCCGGCGTCACCTCGGCGGCGATCGCCCTGGCGGTCGCGCTGTACCTCGCGGTGACGCTGTCGCGGCCGCTGCGGCGCATCCGCGCCGGGGCGGAGGCGATGGGCGCCGGCGACCTCGAGACGCGCGTGCCGGAGAGCGGCGACGACGAGATCGCCGCCGTCGCCGCCGCGCTGAACCGCCTCGCGGAGACGCTGCAGCAGGAGGAGGCGCTGCGCAAGGAGAGCGTCGCCGACCTGGCCCACGAGCTGCGCACCCCGGTGATGGGTGTCCTCGCGCGCGTGGAGGCGGCGCAGGACGGCGTCCTCGAGGACGACGCCGCCAACCTCTCGGCGATGCACGACGAGGCGCTGCGGCTCTCGCGCCTGCTCGACGACCTCTCGGCGCTCGCCGAGGCCGAGCGCCCGGGGTTGCTGCTGGACGCGGAGCCCGTGGACCTCGCGGCGGTCGCGCGGGCGCAGAGCTCGGCGTTCGCCGCCGCGTTCGCCGAGAAGGGAGTAGCGCTCGAGACCGACCTGCGGCCGGCGCCGGTGAACGGCGAGCCGAAGCGCCTCGAGCAGGTCGTCGTGAACCTGCTCTCCAACGCGCTGCGCTACACCGATGGCGGCGGTCGCGTCCTGGTCACCGTGCGCCCCGACGCCGAGACCGCCCTCCTCGAGGTGTCCGACACCGGCATCGGCATCGCCGAGGAGGACCTCCGGCGCGTCTTCACCCGCTTCTGGCGCAGCGAGAAGTCGCGCTCACGCGACACCGGCGGCGCCGGCATCGGGTTGTCGATCGTCAAGGTCCTCGTCCAGGCGCACGGCGGCCACGTCGAGGTGGAGAGCGCGCCGGGGCAGGGGTCCCTGTTCCGCGTCACGCTGCCGTTGTCCCCGCGGGCGTCCCGCTGACGCCGGCGGCCTTCACACTTTCTCCACATCGGGCTGCCACACTGCGTCCC
>JBLMXT010000139.1:0-3340 GCA_050257915.1 Deltaproteobacteria bacterium | reverse complement strand
GCCACGCCGCTGGACGTGGACGCCGTCGTCGCGCTGGTGCACCGGCACGGCGGACTCGCCGTGGCGGCGCACGTCGACCGCGGGAGCTTCGGCGTCATCGGCCAGCTCGGCTTCTTCCCGGCGGACGCCGGCTTCGACGCGGTGGAGCTCTCGCGCCACGTGCCGGCCGGCTCCGAGCGCGAGGCCGAGTTCGCCGTGCACGGCCTGCCGGTGCTGCACTCGTCCGACGCGCACTACCGCGCCGACGTGGGCGTCGTGCGCACCGCCGTCACCTGCGAGCGGCCGGACTTCGACGAGCTGGCGCTCGCCGTCCGCGGCCTCGACGGGCGGAGCATCGGCGATGCATGACCTCTCGCTCTACCTCCTCGACATCCTCGAGAACTCCGTGCGCGCCGGGGCGACCGTGATCGCCACGGTCATCGTCGCCGACCGCGCGCGCGACGAGCTCTCGATCCTCGTCGAGGACGACGGGCCGGGCCTGCCGGTGGAGCCGGAGCAGGCCCTCGACCCGTTCTTCACGACCAAGGCCGACAAGAAGACCGGGCTCGGCCTGAGTCTCTTTCGCCAGGCGGCCGAGGCCGCCGGCGGCGGGCTCAGCGTCGGCCGGTCGAACGAGCTTGGAGGCGTCTCCGTGCGCGCCTGGATGCGCCTCAGCGACGTCGACCGACCGCCGCTGGGCGACGTCGCCGCCTCGGTCGCCACGATGGTCGTGACCAACCCGGGGATCGAGTTCCGGGTCGACGTGACCGACGAGGGGGCGCGCACCTCCCTGCGCGGCCCGGAGATCCCGCAACGTTTCGGGGAACTCACCGCCTTCCAGGAGGCGCATCAGTGAGCCATGGACACCATCTGCGGACTGTGATCGCAGCGGACTCAAGCGAAGGAGAGGGGAATGGCTGAAGCAGTCAAGTCGTGCGCGTGCTGCGCCGAGGAGCCGACCGAGGAGGAACTCCTCGAGCGCCTCGACGTGGTCATCGCCGAATACAAGGGCAGGCCGGGCGCCCTGATCCCCGTGCTGCAGCTGGCGCAGGGCATCTTCGGTTACCTGCCTGAGGTCGCCCTCAAGCACATCGCGCGCGAACTGCGCAAGCCGTACAGCGAGGTCGCCGGCGTGGTGGGCTTCTACTCGTTCTTCACCACCGTCCCGCGCGGCAAGCACCTCATCCGTATCTGCCTCGGCACGGCCTGCTACGTGCGCGGAGGCGTGGCCGTGATGGACGCGTTCAAGAAGGAACTCGGGATCGACCTCGGCGGCACCACCGAGGACCGCCAGTTCTCGCTCGAGATCGGCCGCTGCTTCGGCGCCTGCGGCCTGGCCCCGGTGATCATGATCGACGACGACGTGCACCACCGCGTCAAGCCCAAGCGCGTGAACGAGATCCTCGCCCAGTACGCCGAGGAACCCGTCCTCGCCGAGACAAGGAGCGCGTGATGGCCGACAAGATCACCAGCCCCGAGCAGCTCCAGGCGCTGGCCGCGAAGGCCAAGGCCGACATCGACCTGCGCGAAGGCCGCAAGGAGACGCAGGTGACGGTGCACATGGGCACCTGCGGCATCGCCGCCGGTGCGCGTGAGATCGTCGCCGCCTTCATGACCGAGCTCAACGCCAACGGCGTCTCCTCGGCGAGCCTGCACCAGTCCGGCTGCGCCGGCCTCTGCGAGGAAGAGCCCATGGCCACCATCACCCTGGCCGACGGCACCCTCTACCGCTACGGCCTGCTCGACAAGGACAAGGTGCACACGATCGTCGTCAACCACCTCGTCGGCGGCACCCCCGTCGAGGCGTACCTCATCAAGACCTGAGAGCGAGTGAACCGACTATGGCTGACGTGAGAAGTCACTTCCTGATCTGCACCGGCGGCGGCTGCATCGCCTCCGGCGCCCTCGACGTGAGCGAGGCGGTGCGCGAGGAGCTGAAGGCGCGCGAGCTCGCCGGCGAGGTCGACGTCGTCGAGACCGGCTGCCTCGGCCCCTGCGTGCAGGGCCCGGTGGCGCTGGTCTACCCGGACGGCGTCTTCTACCAGAACATCAAGGTCGACGACGTGCCCGAGATCGTCGAGGAACACCTGCTCAAGGGGCGCGTGGTCGAGCGCCTCGTGAGCCACGCGCCCGGCACCGACCGAACGCAGGCGGAGATGGACGACATCCCGTTCTTCAACCGCCAGGTCAAGATCGTGCTGCGCAACTCCGGCATCATCGACCCGCTCAACATCGACGAGTACATCGCCCGCGACGGCTACCAGGCCCTCGCCAAGGTGCTCACGGCGATGACGCGCGAGCAGGTCGTCGAGGAGGTCCTCGCGTCCGGCCTGCGCGGCCGCGGTGGCGCCGGCTTCCCCACGGGGATGAAGTGGCGCTTCGCCCAGCAGCAGGACAACGACGTCAAGTACATCCTCTGCAACGCGGACGAGGGCGACCCCGGCGCGTTCATGGACCGCTCGGTGCTCGAGGGCGACCCGCACTCGCTCATCGAGGGCATGGTCATCGGCGCCTTCGCCATCGGCGCGCACCAGGGCTACGTGTACGTGCGCGCCGAGTACCCGCTCGCCGTCGAGCGCCTCGAGCACGCGCTCGGGCAGGCGCGCGAGTACGGCCTGCTCGGTCAGGACATCATGGGCTCGGGCTACGACTTCGACCTCGAGATCCGCATGGGCTCCGGCGCCTTCGTCTGTGGCGAGGAGACCGCGCTCATGACCTCCATCGAGGGTCACCGCGGCGAGCCGCGCCCGCGCCCGCCGTTCCCGGCCGTCTCGGGCCTCTGGGGCAAGCCCAGCGTGCTCAACAACGTCGAGACCTTCGCCAACATCGCGCCGATCATCCTCAAGGGCGCGGCGTGGTACGCGAGCACCGGCACCGAGAGCAGCAAGGGCACCAAGGTGTTCGCCCTCGGCGGCAACGTGCAGCACACCGGCCTCGTCGAGGTCCCGATCGGCATGCAGCTCGGAGAGCTCATCTACGAGGTCGGCGGCGGCATCCCCAACGGCAAGGCGTACAAGGCCGCCCAGCTCGGCGGCCCCTCGGGCGGCTGCATCCCCAAGGAGCACCTCAACGTCCCCGTCGACTACGCCACCCTGCAGGAGCTCGGCGCGATCATGGGCTCCGGCGGCGTCATCGTCATGGACGAGGACACCTGCATGGTGGACATCGCCCGCTTCTTCCTCGAGTTCACGCAGGAGGAGAGCTGCGGCAAGTGCCCGCCGTGCCGCGTCGGCACCAAGCGGATGCTCGAGATCGTCGAGCGCATCTGCCACGGTGAGGGCGAGGAGGGCGACATCGAGCGTCTCATCGCCCTCGGCGAGTCCATCAGCCAGACCGCGCTCTGCGGCCTCGGCCAGACGGC
>JBLMXT010000138.1:0-3704 GCA_050257915.1 Deltaproteobacteria bacterium | reverse complement strand
GGCGCCAGCAGCGTGGACAGCACGGCCTGCACCGTGGCGGGGTCCAGGAAGGTGCTCTGCCAGCCCGCGCGGAAGTCGAGCACCAGGCCGCGCAGGTAGAGCCCGGCCACCAGGCCGAGGGCGGGTGCTTAGGGCACAGGCGGGACCGGCAAGCCGGCGCCGCCGGCGGAGGCGGCGGTAGGCGGCGGCGCGGCGCGGGGAGTCTCAGCTCGCACGCCGTATGGGGACGGCGTCGTCGTCCACACGGCGCGACTCCATGACGCGGGCCTGGAAGGCCCTCATGCGGCAGGCGTCGCTGCAGTACTTCTTGGCGGGGTTGGTGGTGGTGAACTCCCGTCCGCACTGCGCGAACGCGCAGTGCCGCGTGATCTCCTCACGGTGGGTGGCCTTGCGCGTGGTGCGGTGGTAGTCGTCCTGCCACGCACCGCCGTGCAGGGCGCACACGCTCGACGGGTTGTAGGCGGAGAGTCGGGTACCGCACCCGTCCACCATGCAGATCCGCCCCGCTCCGTATGTCCTGGTCTTCAGCATGACGTCGGCCACGTCGTGGAGCCTGCTGCCCCGAAGCGCTCTCGTGCTGCGGAACTCCATCGTGTTCGCCCCCGGCGGCCGCCGCGTGACCCTCCGGCGCCGCCCCTGGTCGTCCTTCGGCGTCTCGCTCTAGGCGGACGCCGCCTTGAGCGCCTCGCCCCGGCTGGGGAAGATCCCGAAGATCCGGTCGAGGCCGGTGATCTCGAAGATGCGGATGATGTTCTCGTCCGTGCAGACGATGTCGAGGTTGCCGTTGCGGGGCCGCACCCGCTTCGCGCCGCTGACGAGCACCCCAAGCGCCGTCGAATCGATGAACGTGACCCCGGACAGATCGACGATCACCCGCTTCGCGCCTCCCTCGATGCCGTTCACCAGCACCTCTTTGAACTCTGGCGCGGAGTAGATGTCGATCTCGCCCTCGAGGATCACGATGCCGACTTCGGCGGAGGTGGCCTCGTAGTCGACACGGAACTGCGGCTTGTCCTCCATACGCGCCTCCTACGGCCAGCACGGTTCGTGGCAGCCTTGACGGCCTCGAGTGCATTCGCCCGGATACTTTCCGTGAGCGGGTGCCGCTAAACCCGGCGTCCCCGAGGCTGGCGCACGTCGCGGTGACGAGGAGCGGTGACCCTCGCCGCGGTCAGCGCAGCAGTTCCGCCAGCAGCCAGGCGAGCGGCAGCAGCAGCAGTTGGTGGACGAGGTAGACCGGCAGCGCGTGGCGGCCGAGGAAGCGCAGCGGGGCCGTGGGCGCGCTCAGGTCGCGCAGCGGAAAGCGTCTGCGTCCGCCTGCGTAGAGCGTCAGTCCCAGGGCGAAGCCGAGGAAGGCGAATCCGGCCCACGGGGCCAGCGGATACCAGTCGACGGTCGCGCGGGGCGCCCACCAGCCGGCGACCGCCCAGAAGGGGCCGGGGCCGGGCGCGTCGAGCAGCGGGCTCCAGCCGACCACGAGCAGGGCGAGGCCGAGGAGCGCGTTGGCGAACGCCCCGAGGGGGGCGGACAGCGCCACCAGGACGGTGCACGCGGCCAACAGGTGGAGGATGCCGAAGTAGACGAACTCGTCGGGCAGGAAGAGCCGCGTGGCCAGGGTGACGATGACCGCGGCGCCGCCGATGAGCAAGACGCGCTGACCGGTGCGGCGCCACTGGGAACCTCCCGCGGCGCGTACCCGGTCGCGGTCGAGCGCGATGGAGAGGCCGAGGAGGGTGATGAAGGTCCCCGCGATGGCGCCCGACGCGAAGCGCGATGCATCGCCGAGCCGTCCGTCGTTGACGTAGGCCCAGTCCCAGGCGAAGTGGAAGACGATCATCGCCAGCACGGCCAGGCCGCGCAGCGCGTCGATCTCCCAGAAGCGCTTGCTCGGCGCCCGGCGCGGCGACTGACGTGAAGGTGAGGAGTTGGTGGAGGTAACCGGGCTCGAACCGGTGACCTTTTGGCTGCCAGCCAAACGCTCTCCCAACTGAGCTATACCCCCACCGGAGGCTGCCGGCCGTGCCGGCAGGCTCGGAAGTATAGCATACCCGCTCTCGCCGGCAACCCGCCGTCAGGGCCTGGGAGCGCGGGCACGGAAGCGGGCAGAACCGGGGTGAAGGAGCTCTGATGACGTGGCAGGCAGCACGTGACTGACGGCGGCGGGATGGGACTGGGGCACGACGCGGGCCCGGGACGAGGGATCACGGGGCTGGCGCTCCGGGTCGCGCTCCTGGCGGTGGTCGTGGCCGGTGTGTTCCAGCTGCAAGCCGCCGCCGGGTACGTCGTGCCCACGGGGTCGATCACGTTCCAGCTCCGGCCGGCGTGGCCCGGCGGTCACCTGGTGCTGCCGCTTGGTCCGGCGGGCGAGCTCTCCCTGCGCACGCATCGCACCCCGGTCGACGTGATCATGGACTACCGCCTGCCGGCGCAGACCGCGGCGCTGCTCGGCGAACCGTCCGCCGGGCTGCCGCGGCTCGAGGGCGGCGCCCGCGACGCGTTCTCGCGCTACCTGGCCGGCCGCCTCCCCTGGCTGCTGCTCGTGGGCGCGGCCGCCGGAGTGCTGGTGGTCGGGTCCGGCACGCGCCGCCGCCTCGTCCTGGCCGCCGCCGGAGGCGCCGCCGCGGCCATGGTGCTCGGCGGCGCCTTCGCCCTGGCGACCTATGCCACGCTGGACCGCTCCCCCGAGGTACGCTACGCGGGGCTCGCGTCGCGCGTCCCCGCGGTCCTGCCGCTGCTGCGCGCGCTGAGCAGCGGCGGCGACCAGAGCGATCGTCTGAGCCGCCTGCAGGACTTCCTCGACGGGCTGGAGGCGGTGGCGACGCAGCTGACGACCGAGCCGCGCCGACCGGCGCGCGCCGACGTCGTGCGGCTGCTCCTCGCGAGCGACATCCACGACAACGTGTTCGGCGCTCGCGCCGCGGCGCGCCTCGCCGCCGGGGGAGGCGAGCCCGTCGACGCCGTGCTGCTCGCCGGCGACATCACCGACAGAGGGACGGCCGAGGAGGCGCGGCTCTTCGTGCGCGTGTTCGGTCGCCGGGGTCCGCCCGTCCTCCTCGTCGGCGGCAATCACGAGGACGAGCCGGCGCTGCGCGTCTTTCGCGGCGCCGGCTACCGCGTGCTGGAGGGGACGATCGTGGAGCTGGCCGGCGTCCGCATCCTCGGCGCGTCCGATCCCGCCGCTTGGGAGCCCCGGGTGAGCTCGGACGCGGAGCGCCTGGCCGTGGCCGGCGCGCGTCTTGCCGGTCTCTGGCAGGCTGCCGACCCGCGGCCGCAGCTGCTGCTCGTGCACGACGTCCTGCAGGCGCAGGACACCATCGCCGCGGTCGGGGAGGACGCGGCGGCGGAGGAGGAGGCGCTCGTGGTCGCCTACGGCAACGACCACGTGGCCGGCGTGCAGGCCGAGGGCGACGTCGTGCTGGTCGACGCGGGCACGGCGGGCGCCTCCGGCTACGAGGCCATCGGCGCGGCCTCGCCCACGCCCTCGGAGCTCATCGAGCCGCCGTCCTGGTCGCGCTCCGTCTACACGTTCCAGTTGATCGACTTCTCGCGCTCCGCGGAGCCGCGGCTCACGGCGGTGACCACGGTGAGCTACACCGGCACGGGGCGGACCGTCGTCACCTACACGCCCTTCGAGCCGTGAGCCCGGCGGAATGGGCGGTGCCGTCCACCGGCCGGGCGCGCGGAGGCGGCGGAGCCCGCCGCGC
>JBLMXT010000137.1:0-4800 GCA_050257915.1 Deltaproteobacteria bacterium | reverse complement strand
GCCGGTTGGCGACGCCGAGGTGGGCGTCGGCCTCGAGGGCCAGCCCGGGGACGCCGCTCGCCGCGGCGACGGCCACCACGGGCCCGCTGGCGAAGCCGCCGCCGCCGACGGCCACGTCCGGGCGGGTCTCGCGCAGGATGCGGCGGACGCGCGGCACCGCGGCGCCCAGGAGTCTGAAGGTGCGTGCGTAGGCGCGCACGTCGAGGCGGCGCTCGAACCCCTTGAGCTCGAGTGCGTAGGTCCGGTACTGCTCGCGGACGCGCTCGACCTGCGACGGCGTCGTCACGACGACGACGCGGGCGCCGCGGGCCTGCGCCTCAGCCGCGACGGCGAGCGCCGGCTGCAGGTGACCGCCGGTCCCGCCCGCCGCCAGCAGCACCGTCGCGTCGCTGAGCGCTGACGGCAATGTGACTCCTTCGATTGGTGGCGATGTTCAGCAGGATGCCGAGGCCGGCCAGCACCACCAGCATGCTGGTGCCGCCGAGCGACACCAGCGGCAGCGGCACCCCGGTCAGCGGGAGCAGGCCGAGCGCGGCCCCGACGTTGATGCACGCCTGGCCCACGATCATCGCCGTGATGCCGGTCGCGAGCAGCTTGCCGAACAAGTCCTTGCAGTTCAGGGCGATGCGGAAGCACGCCCACGCCAGCGCGACGTACAGCGCGAGCAGGACGAGCAGGCCGACGAGCCCGAGCTCCTCACCGATGATGCCGGTGATCATGTCGGTGGTCTGCTCGGGCAGGAACCCGAACTTCTGCACGGAGTTGCCGAGCCCTACCCCGAACACCCGTCCCGAGGCGATCGAGATCAGCGACTGCGTGGCCTGGAACCCGCTGCCCTGCGGGTCCTTCCACGGGTCGAAGAACGTGACCAGGCGTTCGAGCCGGTACGGCTCCACGGCGATCAGGGCGAGCACGGCGGCGACGCCCACGGCGCCGAGCCCGAACAGGTAGCGCAGGGGAGCCCCTGCGGCGACCAGGACGGCGACGACGGCGGTCACGAGGACGAGCGTGGTCCCGAGGTCGGGCTCGAGCATGATGAGCGCCGCCGCCGGGAGGATGCAGACAGCGACGAGCTTCAGGAACCCCTTGAGCGTCAGGACCTCCTGTGGCCGCTTGACGATGAGCGTCGCGACGAGCACGACGCAGGCGAGCTTGGCGAACTCGCTGGGCTGGACCCCCTGCCCGCCCACGATGAGCCAGCGCCGGGCGCCGTTGATGGAGCTGCCGATGCCGGGGACGAGGACGAGGCACAGGCCTGCGAGGGCGAGCCCGGCGAGCGGGACGGCGGCCCTGCGGAACCAGGCGTAGTCCACACGCGAGAGCACGAACATGGCGCCCGCGCCCAGGCAGACCCAGAGGGCCTGTCGGCCGAAGAAGTAGAAGCTGCTGCCGTACTGGAAGTACGCCTGCGCGGCCGAGGCGCTGTAGGCCATGATGAGGCCGTAGACGACGAGCAGGAAGGTGACGAGCGTGAGCGTGCGCCGTTCGGCCACGCCGGGGCCGGGGACGGGCGTCCGCGGCTTCGTCGCCGGGCGGGCCGACTGGCGTGCCGGCCGGCTCGCCGCCCGCTCGCCGGCGGCCCCGCGGGTCGCGGCGCCCGCCGAGGAGCGCCGCTCGGCCGTGCGCCGCTCGCCGGCGCGCCGCTCGGCGGCGGGAGCCGCGGCGGCGGCGCGGCGGCGCTCCGCGCGGCGGCGGTCGTCGCCCGAACGCGTACGCGGCGGCGCGTCCTCGACCCAGTCGAGGTGGTCGAGATCGACGTGATCGGCCCCGCGTCCTGACGTCCTCACGCGGCGTCAGCTCCTTGCTCTCAGCTCGCTCACCAGCCTGAGGAACTGTTCGCCTCGCTGCTCGAAGTCCCTGTATTGATCCCAGCTCGCGCAGGCGGGACTGAGCAGGACCACGTCGCCCGGCTCGGCGGACGCGGCCGCGGTGGTGACGGCGCCCTGCAGGTCGCCGCAGAGGACGTACGGCGTCGCCTGCGGACCGGCCGCCGCCTTCCGGGCGGCGAACGCCGCCGCCAGCCGCGGCGCCGTCGCGCCGATGAGCAGCGCCTGCTTGACGCGGCCTTCGGTGGCGGCCGCGAGCTCATCGAACTCCGCGCCCTTGTCGTAGCCGCCCAGGATGAGGTGCACGCCGCCCGCGTAGGCGGTGAGCGCCTTGAGCGTCGCGTCCACGTTGGTCGCCTTGGAGTCGTTCACCCAGGTCACGCCGGCGACGACGTCCCCGACCTGCAGGCGGTGGGGGACGCCCTCGAACGTGCGCAGCGTCTCCGCGGCCGCCGAGACCGGCGCGCCGGCGGTGCAGGCCGCCGCCGCGGCGGCGAGCGAGTTGAACAGGTTGTGGTCGCCGCGCAGCGCCAGCTCGTCGCGGCGGCAGAGGCGGCGCAGCTCGCCGTGGACCCGTACCCACAGCACGTCGTCGGCGCCGAGGCCGGCGATGAGATCCTCGCCGTCCGGCCCGTCTGCTCTGCCCGGCAGGGCGGAGAACCAGCCGCGCCGGGCCCGGCCGCCGAGACGCCCGCCGGCCAGCTCCTCGAGGATGCCGGCGTCGTCCGCGCACAGGAGCGCCGCGTCGTCGGGGGTCTGGTTCTCGAAGATGCGCAGCTTGGCGTCCACGTAGGCGCGGTAGGTGCCGTGCCGGTCGAGGTGGTCCTCCGCGAGGTTGAGGAGGACGGCGACCGCCGGCCGGAACCGCTCGATGTGCTCGAGCTGGAAGCTCGACAGCTCGGCCACCACCGTCGCGTCCGGCGGGATCTCACCGGGCATGCCGGCCAGGGCGTGGCCGATGTTGCCGCCCACGGCGACGGGCAGGCCGGCGTCGCGGAAGACGGCGCCGGTCAGCTCCGTCGTCGTCGTCTTGCCGTTGGTGCCGGTGATGCCCACGACGGGGTTGGCGAGGAAACGGCCCGCGAACTCCACCTCGCTCCACACCGGGACGCCGCGGCGCAGTGCCTCCTGGACGGCAACGCTGGTGTCCGGGACGCCGGGGCTCTTGACCAGCAGGCCGGCGTCGCCCGGCAGCACCGCCGCCGGCCCGGTCAGGACCTCGACCCCGGCGGCCGCGAGCACCTGGACCGTATCGTCGTCCGGCGGCGCGCCCTCGTCGAGGCCCACCACCCGCGCCGCCGGCAGCTCACGCCGCGCCAGCAGCGCCGCCGGCCTGCCGGTCCTGCGCAGCCCGAGCACGGCGATGCAGCGCACGTCGGCGAGCTCCATCATCCCCTCCTCAGAAGGTCGCGTAGTAGGCCGCGAACCCAGCGCCCGCGAAGATGGCGGCGATGATCCAGAACCGTACGATGATCTTCGTCTCGGACCACGCCTTGAGCTCGAAGTGGTGGTGCAGCGGCGCCATGAGCAGGACGCGGCGGTGGAAGAGCTTGTAGGAGATCACCTGCGCGGCCACGGACCCGGCCTCGAGCACGAAGAGGCCGCCGATGATGACCAGCACGAGCTCGGTGCGCGTCATGACCGCCATACCGGCGATCGCGCCGCCGAGGCCGAGGGAGCCGGTGTCGCCCATGAAGACGTCGGCGGGGAACGTGTTGTACCAGAGGAACCCGAGCGCCGCGCCGCCGGCGCACCCGGCAACGACCATGAGGTCGGTGATGCCCGGGTCGCTCGTGTTGCGGCCGATGATGAAGGCGATGCCGGCCATGGCGACCAGCACGATGGCGGAGGCCCCCGCGGCCAGGCCGTCGAGGCCGTCGGTGAGGTTGACGGCGTTGGAGAACCCGGCGAGCGTGAGGAAGATCAGCGCGTAGAACCCGAGGGTCCCGAGCTCGAGCCGGTACGAGGTGAACGGCACGTCGACGGCAGTCGTGACGCCGACGAAGCGCAGGGCGACGAAGCCGATGAACAGCGCCAGCAGCAGCTGCAGCAGCAGCTTGTAGCGGGCGGAGAGACCGAGCGAACGTCTGCGCACGATCTTGATCCAATCATCGGCGAAGCCGATGAGCGCGTTGCCCATCGCGGCGATGAAGACGGTCAGCGAGGCGACCGAGAAACGGCTGAACACCAGATACGCGATGAGGACGGCGAACCAGATGAGCACGCCGCCCATGGTCGGCGTGCCTTCCTTGGTCTTGTGACCCTGCGGGCCGTCCTCGCGGATGTTCTGCCCGAACTCGTTGACGCGCAGCCAGCGGATGAACGCCGGCCCGATGACCAGGACCAGCACCATGGCCAGCACGCTGGCGCCCATGGCCCTAAGCACGCGGCGCTCCTTGGTCCGCGAGCGCCGCGGCCACGCGCTCCATGCGCATCAGGCGCGAGGCCTTGACGAGTACGGCGCTGCCGGGCGGAACGACCTCGGGCAGCGCCGCGAGGCACTCGTCCAGCGTCGGGAACCAGCGCTCGCCGGGCGAGCCGGTGAGGTAGTCGCGCGCGAGGTCGCCGACGGCGACGAGGCGCACGCCGGCGGCGGCGCAGTGCTCGCCGACGGCGCGGTGGTAGGCGGCCGCCCCCGGGCCGAGCTCGTACATGTCGCCCAGCACCGCCACCGTGGGGCGCCCGTCGGCGATGGCGACGAGGTGGTCCACGGCGGCCTTCATGGCGACGGGGTTGGCGTTGTAGGCGTCGTTGAGGAGCAGACCCCCGCCGGGCAGCGCGGAGAGGGCGCCGCGGCCTGGTCGAGGCGGTAGCCGAGCTCGACGAACGCGGCCACGGCGGCCAGCGCGTCGCGCAGGTAGTGGCCGCCGGTGAAGCTGAAGTCCATGCGCGCGCGGTGTCCGAACGCGTCGAGCAGCACGTGCGTGCCCTCGCCGCGGCGCTCCTCGTCCACCACGTGCACGTCGGCGTCGGG
>JBLMXT010000136.1:0-3319 GCA_050257915.1 Deltaproteobacteria bacterium | reverse complement strand
CCCCCCCGCCCCGGCGAGCCTCGAAGCGTTCGCGCAGGACGAGAGTTTCGTCGCGCGCATGACGCCGTGGGCGGTCGTCCGTCCCGGCTCGGCCGAGGAGGTGCAGCAGGTCGTCGCCTGGGCCAACGAGACAGCGACGCCGCTCGTGCCGGTCAGTTCCGGCGGCCCGCACTTCCACGGCGACACCGTTCCGAGTACACCCGGCGCCGTGATGCTCGACCTGCGCCGGATGGACAAGGTCCTGCGCGTGGACCGGCGCAACAGGATGGCCGTCATCGAGCCGGGTGTGACGTACCCGCAGCTGCAGGCCGCGCTGGCCGAACAGGGCATGCGCATCACGCCGCCGCTCTACCCACGGGCCAACAAATCCGTTGTCGCGAGTCTGCTCGAGCGCCAGCCGACGCTCATCCCGCGCTACAACTTCCACCTGCCCGAGCCGCTGCGCAGTTGCGGTGTGGTGTGGGGCAACGGCGACGTCATGTTCACCGGCGAGGCGGGGACCGGTCCGCTGTCGCTGGAGGCCCAGTGGCAGGGCGGGCTGGTACAGGCCGACCCCAAGGGGCCCGGCCAGACCGACTTCTTCCGCTTGCTCACCGGCGCGCAGGGCACGTTCGGTGTGGTGACCTGGGCAGCGGTCCGGTGTGAGCTTGTCCCCGCCGCCCACGAGTACCTGTTCGCCGCGGCTGCCGAGCTCGATGAGCTGGTCGACTTCGTCTACCGGCTCGACCGCATCCGGCTCGGCGACGAGGTACTCGTCGTCAACGACGCCTACCTGGCCCGGCTGCTGGCCGCCTCGGGCGCGGCGGTGGATCCCGACACCCTGCCCACCTGGACGCTCGTGCTCGGGCTCGGCGGGCGCCAGCACTTCGCCGCTGAGCGCGTCGCCGTGCAGAAGAAGGACGCACTGGCCCTCGCCGGCGAGTTCGGCGTGGCGCTGAGCGACTCCGTCCCCGGCGCCGCGACGGAGGACCTCGCCGCGGTGCTCGCCGGGTGCTGCGACACGCCGTGGAAGCTCGCCGCCGAGGGCGCCTGCGCGGACGTGCTCTTCGTCACCACTCTCGAGGAGGCGCCCGCCTTCGTCGAGATCGCCCACATCGTCGCCGACGGCCACGGCTACGCCGCCGAGGACGTCGGCGTCTACATCCAGCCCCAGCACCAGGGCGTGACCCACCACGTGGAGTTCAGCCTGCCCTACGACGCCTCCGTCGCTGGGACCGCGGAGGACATGAAGGACCTCGCCGGCGACCTCGCCGCCAACCTCATCGCCGCCGGCGCCTACTTCAGCCGCCCCTACGGCTCGTGGGCGCAGCCCGTCTACAACCGCGACGCCGCTGCGCGCGACGCGCTGCGCAAGGTCAAGGCGGTCTTCGACCCCGTCGGGATCATGAATCCCGGCAAACTCTGCTTCGGCGCGCCCACGACTCCGGCGCTCGTCGGAAGGGAGGCCTGACGTGGCGCTCACCGACTATCGCCCCGACGCGATGCGCTGCACCCGCTGCAGCTACTGCAAGTGGATCCCGTTCGACCTCGTGCGGAGCCATCGCTTCGCCAAGGGCTGCCCCTCCGTCGAGGCCGGCAAGTTCCACGCCTACTCCGCGGGCGGCAAGCTCGTCACCGCCCTCAGCCTGATGGACGGCCGCAGCGAGGTCACCGACCAGGTCGTGGACATCGCCTTCAAGTGCCAGCTGTGCGGCAACTGCGACGTGGCCTGCAAGTTGTGCCGCTACGACATGGAGCCGGTCCTCGCGCTGCGCGAGTTCCGCGCCCACCTCGTCGAGATGGACCGCGTGCCGGAGTCGTACCGGCTGCTGATCGCGAAGACGCGGGCGGGCCTCGCCGGCAAGAGCCCGGTGACGCCCGCAGGCAGGAACACGTGGGCCGAGGGGCTCGGTCTGAAGGATCCGGCCGCCGAGCCCGCGGACGTCGTCTTCTACGCCGGCTGCAAGTACTCCATGGAGGAGAGCCTGCGCGAGACGGTGCGCACGCAGGTGCGGCTCCTCCAGCTCGCCGGCCTCACGGTCGGCCTGTTCGAGAACGGCTGCTGTGGCGGCCTCGCCGACAAGATGGGCTATCGCGACGAGGCCGCGGAGGCCGGCGCCCGCATGCTCGCGCAGTGGGCCGCCGCCGGCGTCAGGACCGTGGTGACGCCGTGCGCCGACTGTCGCCACGTGTTCACGCGCGTCTATCCCGATCTCGAGGGCGCGCGGGCCGGCATGCCCGAGATCCTGCACACCATCGAGCTCACCGACCGCCTGATCGACGAGGAGCGGCTGGAGCTCACCACTCCGGTCCCCATGACGGTGACCTACCACGACCCCTGCAACCTCGGTCGTCAGGGCGAGCCCTACGAGCAGTGGGAGGGCGTGGAGAAGAAGATCTACGGTCAGGCCGTGGTCTACGATCCGCCGCGGCCGCGGCACAACGGCGCACACGGTGTGTACGACGCGCCGCGGGACGTGCTCGCCGCCATCCCCGGCGTGGAGCTCGTCGAGATGGAGCGCAGCCGCGAGGCGGCCTGGTGCTGCGGCGCCGGCGGCGCCTGCCGCGAGGCGTTCCCCGAGTACTCCGCGGCCACTGCAGCCGAGCGCGTTGAAGAGGCGGCCTCGACCGGCGCCGACGCGCTCGTCACGGCGTGTTCGCGCTGCGAGCTCAACTTCAACGAGGCGGTGGCCGCCGACAGCGCGTCGAACGGCCCCGGCGCCGGCCTGCAGGTCCACGACGTCCTGGAGATGGTCGCGTTGTCCGCCGGCCTTAAGAAGGAGGCGTCATGAGCCCGAGCTACGCCAAGCCCACGACGCCGGCCGAGACCGCCGCGAACTCGCCCCATATCCCCGACGAGGCCTACCGCGCCCTCGAGGACATCGTCGGCGCCGACAACGTGTCACGCGACGCCGCTGTCCTCGACACCTACGCCTTCCAGTGGCTGGCCGAGCTGGTGCGGCCGGACCAGAGCCACTACATGCCGCGTCCGGCCGCGGTCGTCCTCCCCGGCTCCACCGAGGAGGTCCAGGCCATCGTCCGCCTCGCCAATAGGTACGGCCTCAAGGTTAAGCCGCACGGGACCGGCTGGTACCACTGGTCCGGTCCCATCAAGGACGAGGACGCGACGCTGCAGCTCGACATGCGGCGCATGAACGCCATCGTCGAGATCGACGAGCAGAACATGTACGCGGTCGTCGAGCCCTACGTCATCGCGGCCCGCCTCCAGGCCGATCTCCTGCCGCGTGGCCTCAACATCAACATCCCGGGCGTCGGCTGCTCGAGCTCCATCGTGGCCAGCGCCTGCGCTTACCACGGCGCCGGTCCCGACACCTACTTC
>JBLMXT010000135.1:0-2876 GCA_050257915.1 Deltaproteobacteria bacterium | reverse complement strand
GGACAGGCTGGTCCGCGAGCGCCTCGGCGTCACCCTGGCGGAGCTCAACTTCGCCGACCTGCCGTTCCTGTGGCGCGCCGAGGGCTTCGACCCGGTCTTCAAGGCCGACGCCCTCATGCCCTCGCTGCGCCGCACTCTCGCCGGACTCGGCATCGATCTCGACGCCCAGCCCAACGTGCACCTCGACACCGAGGTCCGCAAGCTCAAGACGCCGCGGGCCTTCTGCTCTCCGGTGCGCGTGCCGGACGAGATCTACCTCGTGGTGCTGCCGCACGGGGGCCAGGACGACTACGGCATGCTGCTGCACGAGGCCGGGCACACCGAGCATTTCGCGCACGTGCGGCCCGACCTCGCCTTCGAGTACCGGCACCTGGGCGACAACGCCGTGACCGAGGGCTTCGCGTTCACGTTCGACCACCTGATCCTCAACCGCAGCTGGCTCGCCGACATCCTCGACTTCGAGGACAGCGACGACTACGTGCGCTTCGCCGCCGTCAACGACCTGTACTTCATGCGCCGGTACGCCGCCAAGCTCGCCTACGAGACCACCCTGCACGCGCAGACCGGGTCCCTCGAGGCCATGCCCGCCGAGTACAGCCGGCGCCTCACCTCGGCGACGAAGGTCAAGGTGCCGGAGGAGAACTACCTCGCCGACGTCGACGACGGCTTCTACTGCGCCAGCTACCTTCGCGCGTGGATGCTCGAGGGCGCCCTTCGCCTCATGCTGCAGGAGAACTTCGGCATGGACTGGTACGCCTCCCGGGACGCCGGCGACTGGCTCAAGGCGCTGTGGGCGGAGGGCCAGCACCTCACCGCCGAGCGCCTGCTGCTGCGGCACGGGGGCGGGCGGCTCAACACCGATCCGCTGCGCCACCTGTTCGAGCAGGTGTTGGGGCGGTAGGCGCTAGGCCGGCAGGAACGTCACGAGCACGCGGCGCCGGCGCGGGCCGTCGAACTCCGCGAAGTAGATGCCCTGCCAGGTGCCCAGCTGCAGGGCCCCCGCCACCACGGGCACCGTGACGCTGCTGCCCATGAGGCTCGCCTTGGTGTGCGCGTCGGAGTTGCCCTCCGCGTGCGCGAAGGGCAGGTCGCGCGGCACCAGCCGTTCGAGCGCCATCTCGAGGTCGGCGCGCACCGACGGGTCGGCGTCCTCGTTGATCGTGACGCCCGCCGTGGTGTGCGTCACGAAGACGACGACGGCGCCGTCACCGGCGTCGGCGACGAGCCGGGCGACGTCCCTGGTGATGTCGACGAATCCCACGCGCTGCCGGGTCTGTACCTCGAGCGTCCACATGGTCCCTCCTAGAAGAGTCGGAAGCGCTTGCGCGCGGCGGAGACCCGGCGCTGGGGGACCGTGGCGCCCTGCCGCAGCGCCCGGACGACGTCCGCGGTCGAGGTGACCGGGTCGGGGAGCTCCGTGGAGCAGACCATGAGCTGCGCGGGATCGTGGGCGTCGCTGCCGCCGGTGCGGGCGACGCCCAGGACGTCGGCGACCTGCTCGGCGATCGCGACGTAGCGCTGGTCGAGCCACGAGCCGTTGTACACCTCGACGGCATCGATGACGCCGGCGACCATGTTCTCGATGCCCGGGTAGTAGGCGGACCCGCTGCGCCCGCCGCCCGCCCCCGGGTGCACCCAGACGACGGCGGCGTGATCGGGGACGTCGCCGGGTCGCGGCGCCTCCTGAACGCTGCGCAGGGTGTCCAGGTAGTCGAGGTCCGGCGAGAAGACGACGAAGTCCCCGAACAGGGTGCTGATCTCCACGCCGTCGATGAGCAGCACGCCCTCCGCCGCGAGCGCCGGGCCCAGGTGGCGGTTGTCGGAGACGTCGCCGTGGTTGGTGAGGGCGATGGCCTCGACGTGGTTGTCGACGCACCAGGCGATGTAGTCGCGGTAGGAGATGCGGGAGCAGTCGGAGGCCGGGTAGGTGTGCGTGTGCAGGTCGACGTTCATCGGCCCCGATTATAGACTTCGTGGCAGGATGAAGGGGACACTGGACACGTTCGGCGTCGTCGAGATCCTGCAGATCCTGGGCAGGATGCGCCGCTCGGGCACCCTCCACATCGAGTGTCCGCTGCGGCTCGTCGACGTCCACTTCACCCAGGGGCGCATCGCCGAGACGCGCGACTCCACCCGCGTCGCCGCCGATACGGTCATCGGCAGCCAGCTCCTCAAGCGGTCGCTGGTCAACGATCAGCAGCTGGCGGCCGCGCTGGCGGAGCAGGAGGCGCGGCCGCGCCCCATCGGGACCATCCTCGTCGAGCACGGCGCGGTGCCCGAGGACGCGCTGCGCGAGGTGCTCTCCCGGCAGATCGCCAACACCCTCGTCGCCGCCAAGCTGGAGGAGTCCGGGTCGTTCGTCTTCGTCGTCGACCCCGAGCCGCAGCCGGTCGAGTACATCACGGTCGACACGCACTCGGTGCTGCTCGACATCTCGGCGCTGGGCGGTGAGTACTGCCTGGCGGTCGAGATGCTCGGCCAGCCTTCCACGGTGCTCGTCCGCAACGGCGACTACAACACGCTGCCGAGAAACCCGCTGCTGATGGGCAGGGACGAGTTCGCCGTGCTGCTGCAGGTGGACGGCGCGCGCACGGTCAAGGAGATCACGCAGGCCAGCCGTCTCGAGGAGATCACCGTGGTGAGCATCCTCGGCAAGCTGGCCGACGCGGGCGTGCTGCTGGTCAAGGCGGAGCGCCAGTCGCGCGCCGAGGACGCCGCGGAGCTCCAGGCGCACCGCGACAGCGTGTGGGCGGAGGTCAGCCACCTGCTCGACGACATGGTCGAGGAGCCCGACGCCGGCGGAGCGGCCGCACCCGACCCCGGAGCGGCCGCACCCGACCCCGGAGCGGCCGCACCCGACCCCGGAGCCCCGGCCC
>JBLMXT010000134.1:0-4339 GCA_050257915.1 Deltaproteobacteria bacterium | reverse complement strand
GCGAGAGTCTCGGCCGCCTGGCCGCTCGCCGTCGCCACGGCCGCAACCCCGCCCTCGAGCGCCGCGACGCGCTTCTCGAGGACGTCCGTGGTCGGGTTCATGATCCGCGTGTAGATGTTGCCGAACTCGCGGAGGCCGAAGAGGTCGGCGGCGTGGTCCGAGCTCTCGAACGTGTACGCCGTCGTCTGGTAGATGGGGACGGCCCGCGCGTTGGTGGCCGGGTCTGGCTCCTGGCCCCCGTGCAGGGCGAGGGTCTCGAAGCCCTGCGCCTTCGTGTCGCTGTCGGTCATGTCGGCTCTTCTCCTGTCAGATGTAGTACATGGGGGCCGCGGCGGCCCTGGCGGCGGCGTCGGCGATGGTGGCCGAGCCGAGGATGGCGCGCGTGCAGTCCCGCACCTCGCGCCAGACGGGGGCGACCAGGGCGTCCGCCCGGCCGCCGCCGCGCATTCGCGCCTTGCCGCCGTTGGAGCCGGCGGAGCCGGCGCGCGCGGCCGGGTCCGCGCGCCGGCCGTCGATGAGGTCGATCACCTCCGCGAAGCTCACCGTGGCGGGGTCGCGGGCGAGGACGTAGCCGCCGCCCTTGCCGCGCTGGCTCTGCACGAGGCCGGCCTGACGCAGGTCGTGCATCACCTGCTCGAGGAACTTGGGGGGGATGCCGGTGAACGCGACGATGTCGCGCGCGGTGACCGGCGCCGCACCGTCGGCGAGCGCCAGCCGGACGAGGGCCTTGATCGCGTAGTCGCTCTTGGTGGAGAGGTGGATCACGTCGCTCCCGCGCACGGTCTAATTCCTACTTCTCACTAGGATTCAGGACTTTATTGACGACGCGGCTGGTTGTCAAACGCCGGCGGGGCGTCCTCCGTCGACGCCGACGGCACGCCGGCGCGCCTGTTAAGATGGATCGCATGAGCACTCCGAGGGAGACGCCGGCCGCCACCGATCCGCACGTGCGCGAAGCGCTGCGACGCGAGCTGCCCGGCCTCGAAGAAGCCGTCCCTCTCGCGTCGCTCACCGCGTACGGCGTCGGCGGCCCGGCCGAGTTCCTGGTGCGCGCCGGGACGACCGGCGTGCTGGTGCACGCCGTACTCACGGCGCGCGAGCTGGGGCTACCGGTGACCGTGCTCGGCCGCTGCACCAACGTGCTCGTGGGCGACGCGGGCGTTCCCGGTCTCACCGTGCTCGCCCGCAACGAGGGCACCACGCTGCACGGCAACGTGCTGCGCGCGGAGGCCGGCGTGGAGCTGCCCGGCCTGGTGGCCGACCTGGCCGGGCAGGGCCTCGCCGGCCTCACCTTCGCCGCCAACATCCCCGGCTCCGTCGGCGGCGCCGTCGTCGGCAACGCCGGCGCCTACGGCGAGTCCGTGAGCGACGCGCTGCTCGACGTCCACCTGCTCGAGGAGGGCAAGGAGCACGTCGTCGACCCGGACCGCCTCGATTTCGGCTACCGCACCTCGCTGCTCAAATCGCGGCGCGACGTCGTCGTCCTCTCCGCCTCGTTCCGGCTCCACCACGGTCACCGCCACGAGCTGCTGCGGCGCATCGCCGACGACGCGGTGCTGCGCAAGAGCAAGCACCCGCTCGAGTACGCGAGCTGCGGCAGCTACTTCAAGAACCCCTCGCGGGAGATGCCGGCGGCCCGCCTGATCGAGGACGCCGGCCTCAAGGGCCTGCGCGTGGGCCGCGCCCACGTGAGCGAGAAGCACGCCAACTTCCTCGTCGCCGAGCCGGGGGCGACGGCGGGCGACATCACGGCGCTCGCCGCGGAGGTCGTGCGCCGCGTGCACGAGCAGAGCGGCTACGAGCTGATCGAGGAGGTCCGGCGGCTCGGCTTCGACTGACGGCCGCCGCGCTATACTTCTCGCGTCCTGACGCGCCGAACCCGCCCGGCAGCACGGGCGTCTCTCACCCAGGAGGAAGGCAATAGAGGAACTGCCGCACGGTCTGATCGACCGCTTGCGCAGGGGGCAGCCCGAGGCGCGTGCCGAGCTCTTCCGGCTCTACGCGCCCCAGGTGCGGCGCATCCTCTACCTCCAGGGGTTCTGCGAGGAGGTCGACGACGCCGTGCAGGAAGTGTTCATCAAGGTCTATCGCGCCGAGATCCCGCGAGAAGAGGCGTTCCTCGCGTGGTTCTACCGCGTGATCCTCAACACCGGGCGCGACCACGGCCGCCGGCGCAAGACGCGCTACGGGCTCATGGACAAGCTCCAGCAGATCGCGCCCGAGGCGACCGTGGACCCGCCGTCCGAGCCGGCCGACCCCGCGTTGCGGGCCGCGCTGGCGACGCTGCCGGACGAGCTGCGTGAGTGTGTCGCCCTCCGCTTTTTCGCCGACCTCCCGCTGGACGAGATCGCCAAAGCCCAGGACATCCCCGTGGGCACGGTCAAGTCGCGCCTGCACGGCGCGGCCAAGAAGCTGCGCGCCGCCCTCGACGCGGCCGGCTACGAGCGTGACGCATGAAGACGCATGAGATGGAAGATGACGGACGATGACTGACGAGCGCACAGAGTACGGCACGCACCCGGCGGGCGGGTTCGACGACGACCGCCTGCTCGCGCTCGCGCTGGGGCTGGACGACGACGCGGAGCTTCTGCAGGCGGCCGAGGCCGACGCGGACCTGGGCGCGAGGCTCGCGGCGATGCGCGCCGACGTCGACCGGATCGGCGCGCAGGTCCGGGCCGCCGTGCCGGAGCCGGACGCTTCGTACACCGACCTCTCCGGCCAGCGGTGGGGTGGCCTCGGGGAGTACCTCGAGATCCCGGCGACCGCAGCCGCGCCGCGCCGCGGGCGGCGCTGGTGGCGCGTCGTCGCGCCGGTCGCGGCGATCGCCGTCCTCGCGCTCGTCGCCGGCATCGTCGCCCTGGACCAGGGCGGGCAGTCCCTCACCACCGGCTCCTCCGCCGAGGTGGCAAGGACCGCCACAGACGCGGACGACTCCTTCACCGGGCAGACCGAGAGCACCACGTCCGGCGGCGAGGCCGCCGCCCCGGCGACCACCCCCGGAACGGCCACGGCCCCGGGAGCGGTGGCGAGCCCGCCCGTGGACACGGCCCCGCGGACGGTGGCGCAGCGCCTCGCCGATCAGCTCGACCGCTTCGCCGTCGTCGTGCTCGCGAAGGCCCGTCAGGCGACGGGGGCGCTGCAGCGCTTCGCCGTGCTCAGGGTCTTCAAGGGCGACGCGCCGCAGGTGGTCGAGCTCGAGGTGGACGACCAGCCGGCCGACGCAGGGAGGCTGCACCTGCTCATGCTCGACCCCATGACGGCCGGCTACGAGGCGCCCCAGTCGCCGGAGCCGCTCCCAGCGCTCACGACCGGGGGTGACGTCGCCTTCGGCCGCGCGCTCGCCGTGACGTACACGTACCACGGCGAGCCGACGATGGTGCGCGAGTTCGCCGCCGGCACCGACCCGGACCTGGTCAGCCTGCCGATCCCCTGATCCGCTGCGGGACGCTCGCGGTATGATGCGGCGATGGACGTGCCTTCCCGCTACTTCCGCGACGCCAAGCCCGCCTTCCTGCAGCTGATCGATCCGCGCGGCCTCCGCGTGCTCGACCTCGGCTGCGGCGGTGGCCACAACGGCGCGATGCTCAAGAAGGCCGGCGCGCGCGAGGTCGTAGGGGTCGAGCGCGATCCCGGCGCGGCGCGGGAGGCGCGCAAGCGCCTCGACCGGGTCGTCGAGTGCGACCTCGGCGCGCTGGACCGGGCGGAGCTGGGCGACCAGCCGTTCGACGCCATCCTCGCCAGCGACGTGCTCGAGCACCTCGCGGACGCGGAGGGCGTGCTCGCCCGGGCGGTCGCGCTGCTGCGCCCGGGCGGCGCCGTCGTGCTCTCCCTGCCCAACGTCTCCAACGTGTACGTCTTCTCGCAGCTCCTGCTCAAGACGTGGCCGCGGCGCAGCTCCGGCATCTTCGACCGCACGCACGTGCGCTGGTTCGCGAAACGCGACATGGTCCGGCTGCTGCAGGGCGCAGGGCTCGAGGTGCTCCGCGTGGAGCCCTACTTCACCCGCTACCGCGCGATCAGGGCGGCGTCATTGGTCCTGTCGCTGTACGTCTTTCGCGACTATTGGGCGCGGCAGTTCCTGCTGCTCGCCGTGAAGCCCGACCGACCCGGGGAGTGACGATGACGGACCTGCTGGACGGCAAGAGCTTCCTCGTGACGGGCGCCGCCAACTCGCGCTCGATCGCCTGGGCCGTGGCCAAGGCGGTCAAGCGCCACGGCGGCGCCGTCGCGCTCACCTACCAGGCGGAGCGGCTCAAGCGGCGCGTGAGCCAGCTCGCGGACGAGCTCGGCGGCGCGCCGATGATCGAGCTCGACGTCGGCAGTGACGCAGCCGTGCGGC
>JBLMXT010000133.1:0-10246 GCA_050257915.1 Deltaproteobacteria bacterium | reverse complement strand
TCGCCCGGCGTGCCGTAGCCAACCGGGCTCGTGGTCGCCCGACGGGTCGTGATGGGTCCAGTGGACCGTGCCGCCCTGCCGGCTCCACTCGTAGACGCCGCGGAAGGCGACCACATCCCCCACGCGCAGGCCGGCGATCCTCGGGGCGACGTCGATGTTGTGCGCCACGAGCAGCGTCTGCCCGGACGCCAGACGGAGGATGAAGCGCTGGTGCCGGCTGCCCTGCTCGTCGTCGGCGAGCAGGCGCTCGACGGTGCCGGCGCCCTCGACCTCGAGGCCGGAGACGCGGTCGTCGAAGGCCCGAGCCAGCGCCGCATCCCCGGCTTGGGCGGCCGCGCCGGCGTCCGGAGGTGGTCCGCCGGCGTCGCCCGCCGAGCCCCATCCCGTGGCGGGCCGCGCAAGCGCGAGCAGCGCGGCGGCCAGCGCGACGAGCCGCGCCGCACGCCGATGAGGGCTCACGCCCACGACTGCAGCTCGACGATGTTGCCCTCGGGGTCGGCCGCGTACACGAACGTGAGGCGGCCGACCCCCGGGACCTCTGCCGACGTCACCTCGCCCACGAGACCGCCGCCGCGCGCCACCACCAGACGCGCCGCGGCGGCGACGTCGTCCACGGCGAAGGCGATGTGGGCGATCCCTTCGCGATTGGCGGCCGCCACCGGCCGCGGCTCGCTCCTTGCGTAGCCGTAGATCTCCAGCGTCGGCCCGCAGTCTCCGTACCCCGGCAGCCGCAGGTGGACCCCCGTGAGGTGCGCGTCCGGCACGCCCGTGCCCCGGTCGAGCCACGCTCCCGAGAGGTCACGCGACGGCGGCACCGGCGCGCACCCGAAGACCTCCTCGTAGAAGCTCGCCAGGGCCTGCCAGTCCGCGGCCACGATGCTGGTGTGTCCGTACGTCGCCTTCATGCCGCCACCACCCCTGCCTCGCCGGCCGGTATCATCGCGCCGTGAGCACACCATCATCCGACGCCGCGGGCAAGCCGCACGCGCAGCGGTCGGCCCTCGCGGCCGCCTTCGTCGACACCATCTCCGTGGGCGTCGGCATGTTCCCGCTGGGCGCCGCCTTCGGCCTTCTCGTCGTGCAGTCGGGCCTCGACTGGTGGTGGGCGCTCGTCCTTTCCGTGCTCGTCTACGCCGGGTCCATGGAGTTCCTCGCCGTCGGCCTCCTGGTCGCGGTCACGCCGCTGCCGCAGCTGGCCCTGACCACCTTCCTCGTCAACTTCCGGCACGTGTTCTACGCGCTGTCGTTTCCTCTGCAGCGCGTGCGGGGCCGCGCCGGCAAGGCCTACAGCATGTACGCGCTCACCGACGAGGCCTACGCCCTCACGGCGGCGCGCCCCGGCGTGCGGATGAGCAGCGCCCGCATCCTCTGGCTCCAGGGCTTCTGCCAGGGCTACTGGGTGGCGGGCAGCGTCGCCGGGGCTCTGCTCGGGAGCTGGCTGGCGATGGAGCTCGCCGGGCTGGCGTTCACGCTCACGGCGCTCTTCGTCGTGCTCGCCATGGACGCGGTGCGCGTGGAGCGCGACCTGCCGACCCCGGTGCTGGCTTTCGTCTGCGCCGCCCTCGCGCTCGCGGTCACCCCCGGGCAGATGCTCATCACCGGCATGGGGCTGTTCGTGGCGACGCTCGTCGTCCGGTTCCTGGTGCGGAGAGCGAGAGGCGACGCGGATGCCTGACACGCCTTACCTCGTGGCCGCGTCGCTGACGATGTTCGCGGTCACGTTCGCCCTGCGCTCCCTGCCGTTCGCCGCACTCCGGCCGCTGCGTGACTCCGCGCTCATCGGCTACCTGAGCCGTCACATGCCGGCGGGCGTCATGATCATCCTCGTGGTGTACACGCTGCGCGGCGTCTCACTCGGCGAGACGCCGCACGGACTGCCCGAGGCGCTGGCGATCGCGGCCACGGTGGCCCTGCACCTCGCGAAGGCCAACGCCGTGGCCAGCATCATCGGCGGCACCGCCGTCTACGTGGTCCTCGTCAACCTCGTGTTCACCTAGCTGGGGCGCGTCCCCCCCGGGGAGCGGCGACCGCAGAGCCGGCCGTCACCCCGCCCGGCGTGACTCCACCATCCTGGTCTCCGCCGGCAGCCCCAGGAACGCCCCGTAGCGCGCGGCCTCGGCCTCGAGCGCCGCCACGGCGGCACCGCCGAACGCCTCCATCGGGGCGACCTCGATGGTCACCCCATGCCTCTGCGGTCGCGGGCGCCAGAATCCGGCCACGCCGCCGTCCAGCAGGACGACGAGCCGGAAGACCGGCGGGGTCGCCGGCACCCAAGGCGAGCCGGGCCGGGCCAGCAGCGGCTTGGTCTCGGAATACCCCATGACGATCTCGTCGTAGCCCTGGAGGAGGTGGACCCGCGGTCGCCGCGGCGGCGCGAGGCGCCCTCCCCCGCTCCCCGGCCCCGTCGCGGGCGCCCAGAAGAGCAGCCCGCCCAGTCCCTCGGCCCGCAGCTCCGGCCCCGCCGCCTCGATCGCGGCCCGCGCCTCGGCCAGGGTCAAGGTCGCCCAGACGGCGAAGTCCTTGGCCGTCGCCGGCCCGTGACCGGCGAAGAAGCGCCGCGCCAGCTCCGCCAGCGCCTCCTGGCGCGGCAGGTCGCGCGCGTCGGGCGCCCGCTCCTCGAGCAGCATGTGCGTGTGCTGCTTGCCGCTCCGCGGGCCGCTGCAGATGAGCGCGTCCAGCTCCGCGGCCATCAGAAGGTACGGCAGCCGCTGCCCCTCGACGCTGATGCCGGCGGCGGTGAGGACGCCCGCCGCCTCGTGACGGGTCAGCCGGTTCCCGCCACGCAGCGCCGCGACGAGAGCCGCGGCGCTGCGGCGCAGCGTGTCGCCGTCGAGGCCGAGCTGGGCGTACCGGCGCGCGTCCCGAGCCGTTACGCGCGGCGCCGTGGCCGTGAGCAGCCAGCGGATGTCGGCCGGCAGGACGAAGTGCCAGGTCGGCCGCAGCACGTGCGTGCGCAGGATCGCGCCCGAGGCGAAGGCGCGCTCCACCTGCGCGTCGGTCGCGCCGGCCACGCGCGCGCCCAGCGACCATTTGGCCGGTCCGTAGTCCTGCGCCTGGACGGCCCCGAGGAGGCCGACGGCCTCCTCGGGCGTCGCGCAGGGCGCGCCGGTCAGGCGCTGCGCGCGCAGCCGGCGCGCGACGATGCCGCTCTGCGTCTTCGCATCCAAGCGCGCCTGCCTGCCAGCCCGTGGCGCCGGCGTCACTCCGCGTCGCCGATGCCCCAGTGCTCGATCACGTAGTCCATGTCCTTGTCGCCGCGCCCGCTGAGGTTGACCAGGATGGTGCCCGTCTTCATCTCCCGCGCCTTGACGAGCGCGTGCGCCACCGCGTGCGCGCTCTCGAGCGCCGGGATGATGCCCTCCTTGCGGCTGAGCGCGAAGAACGCGTCGCGGCAGGCGTCGTCCGAGCAGGTGACGTACTGCACGCGGCCGGAATCCTTCAGGTAGCTGTGCTCCGGGCCGACGCCGGGATAGTCGAGACCGCTGGCGCACGAGTACACCGGCGCCGGCTCGCCCTGCTCGTCCTGCAGCAGGTAACAGCGGAAGCCGTGGATGACCCCTTCACTTCCGTAGGTCATCGTCGCGGCGTGCTCGCCTACGCCCTCGCCGCGCCCCAGCGGCTCCACGCCGATCAGCTCCACCGGGTCGTCGAGGAAGCCGGCGAAGATGCCCATCGCGTTGCTGCCGCCGCCCACGCAGGCCTCGACGACGTCCGGGAGGTTGCCGGTCATCTCCACGAACTGCTCGCGCGCCTCCATGCCCACGACCTTCTGGAAGTCGCGCACCATGAGCGGGAAGGGGTGCGGGCCCACGACGGAACCGATGCAGTAGATGGCGTTCTCGTAGTCGGCGAGGTAGGCCTCGAACGCCGAGTCCACGGCCTCCTTGAGCGTCTGCAGCCCGTGCGTCACGGGCACGACGGTCGCGCCGAGGAGCTGCATCCGGCTCACGTTGGGCGCCTGCTTCTCGATGTCCACCACGCCCATGTGGATCTCGCACGCGAGGCCGAAGTGCGCCGCGGCGGTGGCGAGGGCGACGCCGTGCTGGCCGGCGCCGGTCTCGGCGATGAGCTTCTTCTTGCCCATGTACTTGGCCAGCAGGCCCTCGCCCATGCAGTGGTTGAGCTTGTGCGCGCCCGTATGGTTCAGATCCTCGCGCTTGAGGTAGATCTGTGCGCCGCCGTTGGCCAGCGACAGAGTGCGCGCGTGGTAGACCGGCGTGGGCCTGCCCTGGAAGTGCTTGCGCAGGTAGCGGAGCTCCGCGATGAAGGCGGCGTCGTTCTCGATCTCGTGGTACGCCTTGGTGATCTCGGCGAAGGGCGCCTCGAGCTGCGGAGGGAGGTACTGCCCGCCGTACTTGCCGAAGAACCCGGCCTCGTCGGGCACCGCCCGCCGTCTCGCCGCGTGCTCCGCCTCCGCCTCGTGGACCGTCGCCTGCTCCGCCATGACGCTCACTCCTCGCGCTCGTCGCGTGTACTGACCGCCGGTGAGTCTACGTGAGCCGGCGGCGGCGTGCGCGGCGCGCACCGCAGGCGGGTCACTCCACGAGCATGAAGTACTCCACGAACTCGCTCGCGCGGCCGTCCCGGTCCAGCGTGACCAGCCAGAGGTTGTGGAACGTCTCCGGGCCGCCGGCGTCGTGCGTACCCTCGGGGTAGGTGGTCACGGCGCGGACGACGAACAGGTCGCCCTCCTGCGCCAGCACCTGGTACTCGAACGACCACGGGATCCCGCTCTCTTCCTCGCCGATCCAGTAGGCGGTCACCGCCTCGATGCCCTCTAGCGGCTCTCGATACGGCGCGGTGAAGTAGCGCACGTCCTCGCCGAACAGCACCGCGACCTCGGTGGGGTCGTCGGTGGACCAGGCGTGCCGGTACGCCGCCAGCCAGTCGCGGATCCTGGCCTCGTCGATCATCTCGACCTCCCCGTGGTCGGTCGCCCGGTGAAGGGCGTCATCGCCTGCATGCTCCCCATACCGTGCCCGCGCGGGCTCCAGCCCCAACCGTCGTCGCCAGACCGCGCGGGCTCAGCCACAAGAAGGGCGCCCGGCACGCGTCCCCCGATCTCCACAAGACCACGGCGCGTTGCCAGAGCGGACAACGCCGTCGAGGCGCGGACGGACCGGATCTTGGCATAACGCCGGTGGGGCGCCGGGTACAGAAGCTCATCCGTCGTCGAGGTGGCTGGGAGGACCTCGCGACCTTCCCAAGGAGAGAGACATGAGACATCGTCACGTCGCGACGCTCATTGCGGCGCTCGCCCTGCTCACCCTGCTCGTCGCCGCCCCGATCGCAGGAGCGACCGGCGGCAGCTCCAGCCCGTCGCTGTCGTGGACCAAGGTCCACGGCGACGACCCCTCGGGCTGGACCGGCCGCGCCGGCCTGCAGGCCGTGCAGCTGCGCGGCGACTTCTACGTCATGGGCGGCCGCACCCCGGACCCGTCCCCGTTCAACCCGTTCGCCAGCATCCTCTGGAACGACGTGTGGAAGAGCGACGACCTCGGGCGCTCGTGGCGGGCGCTCGGCACGGCGCCATGGGCCGCCCGCGGCTACTTCCAGGCGGTGACCAAGGACGGCGCCATGTACGTGCTCGGCGGCCAGAACCTGTCCGCTGGACCGGGGCAGCCGTCCCAGTTCTTCAACGACGTCTGGAAGTCGTACGACGGCAAGACCTGGAAGCGGCTGACCGCCGGCGCCCCGTGGACGGGCCGCGCCGGCCTCAGCGCCATCGTGTTCAACGACTACATCTACGTGATGGGCGGCAGCAACGGCGACGACGTCGCCATCGGCGGCAGCGGTCGCGAGCTGTTCAACGACGTGTGGCGCTCCCGCGACGGCAGGTCGTGGCAGCTGGTCACCGCCGACGCCGCCTGGTCCGCGCGCGCCGGAGCGGCCGTCGTCAAGAAGGACGGCTACATCTACCTGCTCGGCGGCGAGGACGGTTTCCTGTGCACGGTCGGTCCGGCCGGCCTGCAGTGCCCCTACTTCAACGACGTGTGGCGCTCCCGCAACGGAGCCACGTGGGAGCTGGTCACGCCGTCCGCAGCCTGGAGTCCGCGCCCCGGACACCAGGCTCAGGTGCTGTACGGCGCCATCGTCGTCTTCGGCGGCTTCGGCTGGCCGTCGCTCGCGGATCCGTCGCAGCCGCCCGGGCCCTTGAACCCGTTCCTCCCCGGCCATCCGACCGACCAGTGGTCCAGCCGGGACGGCAAGAACTGGACCCGGCTGCCGGGCAGCCCGTGGAACGCGACCGGCGCGGAGGACATCAAGTACGACTTCGACTCGCTCATGGTCAGGACGGGCCTCTTCGGGCTGCGCGAGTCGATCTACACGTTCGGCGGCGACCGTGAGATCTCGTTCGCGAACCCGGACCCGTCGCTCGTCGACGACGACGTCTGGCGCGCCACGCCGCGTCTATGGTCCTGGTAGCCCGCGACTGAAGCCGCGCGCCGCCGGCCGCGGCGGCGCGCGGCAGAGACGCCGAGGGACGGGTCCGGCACAGCCGGACCCGTCCCTCGTTGCGTCGCACGCCCGGACGCGAAGCCTCAGCCCCGGCCACGCCCCATGGCGATCGTGCCGGTGCGCACCACCTCGAGCACGCCGAGCGGCTGGAGGAGCTCGAGGAGCGCCTCGAGCTTGTCGTTGGTGCCGACTACGCGCAGCGTGAGCTGGCGCCGGTCCACGTCGACGATCTTGGCGTTGAAGATCTCGGCGATCTGGAGCGCCTCGGTGCGCTTCTCGCCCTCGCCGGCGACGCGCACCAGCAGGAGCTCGGCGGACACCTGGTTGGCCGGGTCGAGGTCGCGGATCTTGAGCACGTTGATGAGCTTGTGCAGCTGCTTGGTGACCTGGTCCACCGGGTGCTCGTCGCCGTCGATGACGATGGTGATGCGCGAGAGGCGCGGGTCCTCGCTGAGGCCGACGGCCAGGCTCTCGATGTTGAAGCCGCGGCGGGCGAAGAGCCCGGCGACACGCGTGAGCACGCCGGGCTTGTTCTCGACGAGGATGGAGAGCGTGTGCTTCACGGCTTCTTCCTCCCCCGGCGCGACTGGCCGCCGATCATCTCGGTGATCTCCTGGCCGGCCGGGACCATGGGATACACGTTCTCCTCGGCCGAGGTGCGGAAGTCGATGACCGCCGGCCGGCCGCAGGCGATGGCCTCGCGCAGCGCCGGCTCGATCTCGTCCTTCTCGGTGACGCGCATGCCCACGGCGCCGAACGCCTCGGCGAGCAGCTTGAAGTCCGGCTGCGCCTGGCGCCCGCGACGCACGCAGTGAGGCGCCTGCGGGCACGCCGCGCAGTCGCTCGCGTCGATGCAGGTGAACGAGTAGCGCTTGTCCCAGAACAGGTCCTGCCACTGGCGGACCATGCCCAGGTAGCCGTTGTTGAGGATGGCGACCACCACCGGCACGTCGTCGCTGACGGCGGTCGCGAGCTCCTGCATGGTCATCTGGAAGCCGCCGTCGCCGCTGATGTCGATCACCGTCTTGTCCGGGTTGCCGATCTTGGCGCCGATGCTCGCCGGCAGGCCGAACCCCATGGTGCCGAGGCCGCCCGAGCTGACGAACTGGCGCGGGTACGTGAACGTGTAGTACTGCGTCGCCCACATCTGGTGCTGGCCGACGTCGGTGCAGACGATCGCGTCGTGCCCCGTGACGCGGTCGATCTCCTGGACCACGAACTGCGGCGCCAGCTTGCCGTCCTTGGGGTCCTCGTAGTGCAGCGGGAACTCGTCCTTGCGCTCGGCGACGCGCGCCAGCCACTCGGCGGTCTGGTCGGGCGACCACTCCATGGCCTGGAGCTCCTTGACCAGCCCCGCGGCGACGTGCTTCGCGTCGCCGACGATGGGAATGAGCGGCGCGACGTTCTTGCCGATCTCCGCCGGGTCGACGTCGGCGTGGATGACCCTGGCGTGCGGCGCGAAGGCCTTGAGCTTGCCGGTCACGCGGTCGTCGAAGCGCGCGCCGAGGTTGATCAGCAGATCGCACTCGTGCACGGCGTAGTTGGCGGTGACGGTGCCGTGCATGCCGAGCATGCCCATGGAGAGCTCGTGCGTCTCGGGGAAGGCGCCGAGCGCCATGAGCGTGGTCGCGACGGGCAGGCGGCGCAGCTCCGCGAGCTTGAGGATCTCGGCCGCGGCGTCGGAGGAGATCGCCCCGCCGCCGAGGTACAGCACCGGTCGGTGCGCCTCGTTGATCGCCCTGGCCGCGGCGCGGATCTGCTTGATGTGGCCCTTGAACGTCGGCTTGTAGCCGGGCAGGTCGAGCGTGTCGGCGTCGCGATAGGACGTCTCCCCCAGGGCCACGTCCACCGGGATGTCGATGACCACCGGGCCGGGCCTGCCGGTCGAGGCGATGTGGAAGGCCTCGTGCACGGTCCGCGCCAGCTCGGCCGGGTCCTTGACGAGATAGGAGTGTTTGACGATCGGCAGGGTGATGCCGGTGATGTCGGCCTCCTGGAAGGCGTCCGTCCCGATGAGGTCGCTGCGCACCTGCCAGGTGATGGCGACCAGGGGCGACGAATCCAGGTAGGCCGTGGCGATGCCGGTGACCAGGTTGGTGGCCCCGGGGCCGCTGGTGGCGGTGCACACCCCCACCTTCCCGGTGGAGCGGGCGTAGCCGTCGGCGGCGTGCGCCGCGCCCTGTTCGTGGCGCACCAGCACGTGGCGCAGCTCCCTGGAGTCGTACAGCGCGTCGTAGAAGGGGATCGCGACGCCGCCCGGGTACCCGAACAGGACCTTGCAGCCCTCGTGCTCGAGGGCGGCGACGAGGGCTCGCGAGCCCTTCATGCGTCTGTCTGGTGTCATTGCAGCACTGCTCCCTTCTCCGCGCCGGAGACGAGTTTGACGTAACGGGCGAGGTAGCCGGTTACGCCGTCGCGCGGCGCTGGCCGCCAGTCGGCGAGCCGCCGCGCGATCTCCTCCTCGGGGAGCTCGAGCGTGAGCGTGCGTGCAGGGATGTCGATGCTGATGGTGTCGCCGTCGCGCACGGCGGCGATGGGGCCGCAGGCGTGCGCCTCGGGCGAGACGTGGCCGATGGCCGCGCCGCGCGTGGCGCCGCTGAAGCGGCCGTCGGTGAGGAGGGCCACGTCCTTGTCCCGGCCCTGGCCGGCGAGCATGGAGGTGGCGCTGAGCATCTCGGGCATGCCGGGCGCGCCCTTGGGGCCCTCGCCGCGGATGACGACCACGGACCCGTCGGCGATGTCGCGCGCGGCGATCGCCGCCACGGCGTCGGCCTCGCTCTCGAAGACGCGCGCCGGGCCGCGGTGACGCAGCATCTCGTCGGCGACGGCGCCCTCCTTCACCACGGCGCCGCCGGGCGCGAGGTTGCCGAAGAGCACGGCGAGGCCCCCGGTGGCGTGCCACGGGTCGTCGACCGGCCGGATGACGGTGTCGTCGAGGACGCGCGCGCGCGCCACCGCCTCGCCGACGGTGCCGCCGGCCACGCTGAGTGCCGAGCCGTCCATGAGGCCGGCGCCGATGAGGCGGTTCATGACCGCCTGGATGCCGCCGGCGTGGTACAGGTCTTCCATGTGGTGGGTGCCAGCCGGGGCGATCTTGCAGATGTGGGGCACCCGCGCCGCCACCTCGTTGATGCGGTTCAGGTCGAAGTCCAGGCCGGCCTCGGTGGCGATAGCGGCCAGGTGGAGCACCGTGTTGGTGCTGCAGCCGAGGCTCGCGTCGGCGGCCAGGGCGTTGCCGACCGCCGCCTCCGTGAGGATGTCGCGCGGCTTGCGGTCGGCGGCGAGGACGCGCATGACCTGCTCGCCGCTGTCTTTGGCGAAGCGGATGCGCTCGCTGTACACCGCCGGGATCGTGCCGTTGCCCGGCAGCGCCATGCCGATGACCTCGGCCAGGCAGTTCATGGAGTTGGCCGTGAACATGCCCGAGCACGAGCCGCAGGTGGGGCAGGCGTTGCACTCGATGGCCTCGAGCTCCTCGTCGTCAAGCTTGCCGGCCTGGTACTGGCCGACGGCCTCGAAGACGCTGTTGAGGTCGAGCGTCCGGCCCTCGTGGTGACCGGCGAGCATGGCGCCGCCGCCGACCATGATGGCCGGCACGTTCAGCCGCATCGCGGCCATGAGCATGCCGGGGACGATCTTGTCGCAGCACGGCACGAGGACGAGCGCGTCGAAGGCGTGGGCGATGGTCATGGACTCGACGGTGTCGGCGATGAGCTCGCGGCTGGGCAGCGAGTACAGCATGCCGCGGTGGTTCATCGCGAGCCCGTCGCAGATGCCCATGACGCCG
>JBLMXT010000132.1:0-10591 GCA_050257915.1 Deltaproteobacteria bacterium | reverse complement strand
CGCTTCGGCGCCGCCGACGTCGTGCCGTTCGTGCCGCTGCGCTCGGAGGAGATGCCCGTCTGCGTCGAGGTGGCGCAGGTGCTGGCGCGCCGCGTGGCCACCGACCTCGAGATCCCCGCCTTCCTGTACGAGGACGCGGCCCGCATCCCCGAGCACAGAAACCTCGCCGTCATCCGCGGCAAGGGCTTCGAGCACTTGCGCGAGGTGATCGGCAGCGAGCCCTCCAAGACGCCGGACGAGGGAGAGGCGCGCGTGCACGCGACCGCCGGGGCGGTCGCCATCGGCGCGCGCTTCCCGCTCATCGCCTTCAACGTGAACCTCGATTCGCAGGACCTCGAGCTCGCCAGGCGCATCGCCGTCGAGATCCGCGAGCGCGACGGCGGCATGAAATGCGTCAAGGCGATCGGCCTTCGGCTCGAGGACGGCGCCGTCCAGGTCTCGATGAACCTCACCGACTACCGGGTGACGTCGATGGCCGACGTGGTCGGCGCGATCGGCGAGCGCGCCGCGGTCGTCGGCGTCGCCATCCGCGAGAGCGAAGTCGTCGGGCTGCTGCCGCAGGACGCGCTCGTGAGGCTGGCGCAGGCGGCCCTCTACGCGAACGGCTTCACGCGCGACCAGGTGCTCGAGGCCCAGGTCCTGCACACGCTGCTGTGAATACCGGGCGTCGCGGAGGTAGCGAGCGGGGCGGCGAACGCGCACCGCTCAGCGGCGGACGGATCCTCATCACCGGCATCCGCCTCACCCCGCTCTTCCTGACGTTCAAGGAGCCGTATCACTGGGCCGGCCGCGTCGACCACGGCTCGCCGGTGGTCCTCGTCGAGGTCGAGACCGACGCCGGCATCACCGGCGTCGGCGAATCGGTGGCGTCGCTCGCCGCCGAGGGCACCGTCGCGGCGCTCCGCTGCGTCGAGCCGCTGTTCGTGGGCCAGCCGATCCACGATGTGGCGCGGCTGGCGCACGAGGCGCGGCACCTCGGCAGCTTCAATCACCTGCCGTGGTACGCGGATTTCGTGCTCGCCGGCGTCGACATGGCGCTCTGGGACGCGATCGGCAAGGCCGCCGGCCAGCCGGTGTACCGGCTCCTCGGCGGCGCGGTGCGCGACGAGGTCGACTACTTCGGGTTCGTCCAGGGGGACGCCACCGAGGAACTCGTGGAGGACGCCCGCGACCTGGCCGCGGCCGGGCATCAGGTGATCTACCTCAAGGTCGGTCGCGGCGACGAGGCGGACCTGCGGAACACGGCGGCCGTGCGCGAAGTCATCGGCGACCGCCGCCTGCGCGTGGATCCCAACTGCGCCTGGAGCGTGCCGGACGCCATCCGCATGATCCACGCGCTCGAGCCCTACGGCATCGACTGGGTCGAGCAGCCGACGACCCTGCTCAGCGTGACCGCGCTGCGCCAGGTGCGCGAGGCCGTGCACGTGCCGATCGCCGCCGACCAGGCGGTGCTCACGGAGTTCGACGTCTACGACTTCGTCCGCCAGCGCGCCTGCGACGCCATCTGCCTCTCCACGCACGAGGCCGGCGGCCTGCTCGCCTTCGGCCGGGCCGCCGCGATCGCCGGCGCGGCCGGTGTGCCCATCTGCCTCCACGGCCAGAGCGTGAGCGGCATCACCGACGCCGCTCAGCACCACCTCGGCCTCAGCACGCCGAACCTCACCGACGGCAACCAGATCATGCACCAGCTGCTCGTCGAGGACCTGGTCGGCTCACCCGACCTGACCCCGAGGGAGGGCAGGATCGGCCTCATCGACGCGCCGGGGCTCGGCGTCGAGGTGGACCGCGACGCTGTCGCCCGCGCGGCCGAGCGCTACCGGAAGGGGGTCTTCTCGTGAAGGTGCTGATCGCCGACCAGCGGCTCGTCACCGAGGTCTTCCCGATGGAGGAGGCCATCCCGACGACGCGCGCGGCGCTCAGCGGACTCGGTACCTGGGTGGAGATCGGCGGCCTGCACTTCGGCAAGGCCGTGGAGGTCTGAGGTGACGGTCGCTCCCTACCCCGAGTTTTTCAACGACGTCTTCGGGCCGGTGATGCAGCCCGGCTCCAGCTCGCACACCGCCGGGCCGTGTCGGCTCGGCTATCTGGCGGGCTGCCTGCTCGGCCAGCCGGTCGCGAAGATGCGCATCGAGCTCGACAACGACGGCTCGTTCGCCGGCACCTTCGGGATCATGGCCGAGGACCGGGCGATGGTCGCCGGGGTCCTCGGCTATCTGCCCGACGACGCCCGGCTGTTCCGCAGCTTCGAGCTGGCGGAGGAGGCCGGCGTCGCGGTGGAGTTCGCGTTCACGACGATCGCCGACAGCAAGCATCCCAACGCCGTCAGGTTCGTCCTGACGGGCGAGGACGGCCTCATGGTCACGCTGGTCGGCGACTCCACGGGCGGCGGGATGGTCGAGACGGTCACGGTCGACGGCTTTCCGTACCGGACGCTCGGCGACGCCTTCGTGCTGTTCGTGCAGGACCCCCAGGAAGCCCTGAGCTCGGAGAGCTACGAGCGGCTCAGGGCCGACCTCTTCGACGTGCTCGACGAACAGCGCGTGCGCGTCGAGGGCCGAGGCGTCCTCAACGCCTTCGCGCTGCCCGCCGAGCCGGACCTCGCGGCGCTGCGCCGGGCGCTCGGCGACGACGTCCCCGTGCTCCGACTGGCGCTGCTGCGGCCGGTCCTGCCCGTCGTCAGCCGGCCGGACCGCCGGCCGCAGCTCTTCGACACCATGACGCGCTGGCGCGAGCTCGCCGCCGACCGCGAGGTGCCGCTCTGGGAAGTCGCGGTCCACTACGAGATGGACGCGTCCGGCTGGACCCGCCGCCAGGTCCTGGACCGCATGCGTGAGCTCTCTCTGGTCATGCGCCGCCAGACGCGGGCCGTGTACGACGAGGACGTCGTCGCGCCGGACACCGAGTTCAAGCCCGACTTCGCCGGCCGCTGGATGCGACACGCCGGGACGCCGGCGCGCGTGAGCGACGGCATCACGGCGCAGACGATCGAGAACGCGTACGGCGCCGGCGCCGGCATCCCCGGCGTCGAGAACGTGCCCGGGCCGATGGGCGGCGGCGCCGGCTACATCTTCGCCGCCCTCAGCGCCGTGCAGGAGGCCCGCGGCCTCGACGCCGACGACCTGCTCCGTGGGCTCTTCGTCGCCGCCGGCATCGGCGCGATCGCTTACACCCGCACCGAGCCTACCGGCGAAGTGCTAGGCTGTACGGGCGAATCAGGCGTGTGCGGCGCGATGGCCGCCGCGGCGATCGCGGAGATGGTCGGCGGGTCCCCCGAGGCTGTTGAGTCGGCGGCGTCGCTCGCCCTGCAAGCGTTCATGGGCCTGCCCTGCGACCCTATGCCCGGCGGTCTCAGCCAGCCGTGCCGCAGCCGCATCATGGCGGCCACGTGCACGGCGCACGTGTTCGCCGACCTCGCGCTGGCCGGTCACGAGGCCGTGCTGCCGCTGCACGAGGCGATCGATGTGGCCGACCGCATCGGCCGCGCGCTGCCGCCCGAGTTGCTGTGCACCTCGGAGGGCGGGTGCTGCCTGGCGCCGGCGGCACAGGCCCGCAGGGCCGCGTACCGGCGCTGGTTCGACGAGAGCCGCCCCGAGGACAGACCTCCGGGCAATCTGATCTGACCCGGAGCGTTACGATGGAGAGGAGAAGGACAGCTTGACCGAGGATCTGCAGTACGTCGGGGGCAACTACCCCGTCCACGATGTGGCCCAGAAGGTGACGGGGGAGCTCGTCTACGGCAGCGACTTCAGCGTGCCGGGTATGCTCCACGCCAAGCTGATCCTCAGCCCGATCCCCCATGGAATGGTCAGACGCATCGACGCCTCCCGCGCCGAGGCGCTGCCGGGCGTCGTCAGGGTCTTCTCGCACGAGAACTCGCCGATGGACCGCTTCTGCCGCGCGCGGATCCACCCCGGTCAGGATCTGGCGCAGCACGACGAGACGCTGTTCAGCGAGCACGTGCGCTTCGTCGGCGACCGTGTCGCGGCGGTCGTGGCGACGAGCCGGGCGGCCGCCGAGGCGGCCGCCGCCCTCGTCGCGATCGAGTACGAGGAGCTGCCGCCGCTGCTCACCGTCGACGAGGCGCTGGCCAGCACGGACGTTCTCGTCCACTCCACCGGCAACGTGGCCTACGAGCACGAGATCGACAAGGGCGAACGCCCGAGCCTCGAGGGCGCCGTGATCGTCTCGACGTCGACCACCACGCCTCGCGTCCACCACGCGGCGATCGAGCCCCACGTCTGCATCGCGCAGGGCCACAGCACCGGCGGTATGACCGTCTGGACCACGAGCCAGGGCGTGTACGCCGCGCGCACCGTGATCGCGGAGCTCCTCCGCATGGAGTACCACCGCGTGCGCGTCATCAAGGTCCCGATGGGAGGCTCGTTCGGCGGCAAGACCGAGTACATCATCGAGCCGGTGGCCGCGTACCTGGCGCGGGAGACGCGCCGTCCGGTCAAGCTCCTCCTCGACCGTGAAGAGTGCATGATCGCGACCATGGTGCGCCCGGCCACCAGGACCACCATCCGCACGGCCTGCACGCCGGACGGCACGCTGCTCGACTTCGAGGCGGCGTCCACGCTGGACTCGGGAGCCTACGCCTCGAGCACGCCGGACTACTCCATCCACATGTGCAAGAAGGTCACCAAGGTCTACCGCGTGCCGCACTACCAGCACCAGGGCCGCGCCGTGCTCACCAACACGCCGGTCGGCGGCGCCGGCCGCGGCTGGGGCGCCCCCGAGATGGCGGCGGCCACCGAGATCCACATGGACCGGGTGGCGGCCGCCCTGCGGCTCGACCCGGTCGACCTGCGCCTGAAGAACATGGTCGAGCCCTTCGACACCGACCTCGTGACCGGTCTGCCGCTCGGCGACGCGCGCGTGCGCGAGTGCCTCGAGCGCGGCGCCGTCGCCTTCGACTGGACGGCGCGCCGCGCCCGCCCCGCCGGGCGGGGCCGCCTGCGGCGCGGCGTCGGCGTGGCCGCCGGCGCGCACAAGAACGGCATGTTCGGCGTCTTCCCCGAGGCCAGCAACATGTCGCTCAAGATGAACGAGGACGGCACCTTCGAACTCAACGCCAGCCTGCACGAGGTGGGCTGCGGCGTCGTGACCACGATGAGGGTGATCGTCGCCGAAGTGCTCGGCGTCCATCCCGACCTGGTCGCCTCGGGCGAGGCCGACACGGCCACCACTCCGTTCGACTACGGCACCTACGGCAGCCGCGTCACCTACGTGGTCGGAGCGTGCGCGCGCGAGGTGGCGGAGAAGGTCAGGCAGCGCCTCCTCGCGGCCGCCGCCGAGTTGCTCAAAGAGCCGGTCGTGCACCTGTTCACGCGTGACGGCGCCGTGCACGTACAGCACGACGCCGACCGCGCGATCGCCTACCGCGACATCGCGCGCCTCAGCAAGATGCGTCACGTCCCGTCCATCGCCGCATCGACGTCGTACTTCGCGGTCTCGAACCCCGCCTCCTATTCGGTCCAGTTCGCGGAGGTCGAGGTGGACTGCGCCACGGGTCTCGTCGCCGTCACCGACTTCCTCGCCGTCGCCGACGTCGGTCGCGCCATCAACCGCGGCATGGTCGAGGCGCAGTACCAGGGAGCGGTGCAGATGGGCATCGGCTACGCCCTGTACGAGCACCTCGACGTCGACGAGTCGGGGCGCAGCGGCGTCGACGGCTTCAAGAACTACCACATCGTCAACGCGCCCGATATGCCCGACGTCCAGGTGCTGCTGGTCGAGCACGAGGGCGACGACGGCCCGTTCGGCGCCAAGAGCGTCGGTGAGATCGCGACCGTGCCCACTGCGCCCGCGATCGTCAACGCCGTCAACAACGCCCTCGGCACCGAGCTCTCCGACCTTCCACTCGTGCCGGAACGCATCGTCGCGGCGCTCCGCGGAGAGGAGGTGGCGGCATGCAGCTCCTGCTGACCGTCAACGGCATGGTCCACGAGGTCGAAGCCCGGCCTACGGCGCGGCTGCTCGATGTCCTCCGCGACCAGCTCGGCCTCACCGGCACCAAGGAGGGCTGCGCCGAGGGAGAGTGCGGTGCGTGCACGGTCATCGTCGACGGCAAGGCCGTCAACTCGTGCGTGATGCTCGCCGTGCAGGCCCGCGGCAAGGAGGTCCTCACGGTCGAGGGCCTCGCGCCCGACGGCGAGCTCGACCTGCTGCAGCAGAAGTTCGTCGAGTACGGCGCCGTCCAGTGCGGCTACTGCACGCCGGGCATGCTGATGTCGGCCAAGGCGCTGCTCATGGGCAACCCGGTCCCGTCCGAACAGGACATCCGCATCGCGCTGGCCGGGAACCTCTGCCGCTGCACCGGCTACTCGGCGATCGTCGCGGCAGTCAAGGCCGCCAGCGGCCAGGAGGCGGCGCCCCTCATGGAGCTGCCCGGCGACGCCGAAGAGCTCGCCGCTGAGGTGGTCACAGACCCCGAGACGCTCGCCGCCGCGTGCGAGGTCGTCCAGGCGGATGCGGACGGGCCGCTCGAGGCCCCGTGCGACTCCGCCGGCCCCGCGACGGCGTCCGCGCCGGAAGGGGGTGAGTGACGTGGCGACCACGCAGGTGCTCACCCCCAAGAGTGCGGAAGAGCTGGTGGCGGCGCTGGCGCAAGCCACGCCGCAGACCCGGCTGCTGGCCGGCGGCACCGATCTGGTGCGCGCTCTCCGCCGGCCCGGAAGCGAGCCGGACCTGCTCGTCGATCTCACCGGGATCACCGAGCTCGCCTCCATCCGCCTCGTCGGCGGGTCGCTCCGCGTCGGCGCCCTCGCCACGTTCACGCAGCTGCAGTGGGACCCGCTGGTCCGCGAGCACGCGCTGTGTCTCAGCCTCGCGGCGGCGCAGGTCGGCTCGACGCAGATCCGCAACGCCGGCACCATCGGCGGCAACATCGCCAACGCGTCGCCGTGCGCCGACGGGGCCACGGCGCTCACCGCACTGGACGCCGGCGTGACCACGGTCGACGGCGCCGGGACGACGAGCACGCGTCCCATCGGCGACGTCCTGCTTGGTCCGAACCGCACGGGCCTGCGACACGACGAGGCGATCACCGAGTTCTCCTTCCCGGCGCTCGGGGCCGCGCATCGCTCGGCGTTCGCCAAGATCGGCTCGCGGACGGCGGTGAGCGTCGCCCGGCTGAGCGCGGCGCTCGTCGTGCGCTTCGACGCCGCGGCAGACGCCCTCACGGACGTGCGCGTGGCGCTCGGTGCGGTGGGCGAGACCGCCTTTCGCGCGCCGTCCCTCGAGCAGTCACTCCTGGGGCGGGCGGCCGACGAAGAGACGGCGCGCCTGTTCGCGCAAGGCTGCGTGCTGGCCGTGCAGGAGTCCATCCCCGGCCGCTACTCCCTGCCCTACAAGCAGCATGCCGCGCTCGGGCTCGCGTACGACGCCTGGAACATGCTGGCGCTCAGCGCGCCCTGCGAGCCCGCCTGGAGCTAGGGGATCAGTCGGCCGGCGCCGGCTCGGGCTGAGGCGCCGGCTGGTCGTGCGTCTGCAGCGCGCGCAGCTCGTCCGGCGGGATGTGGCACTTGTAGGTGTGCCCGTTGCCGGCGTCCATCGGCGCCGGCTCCTGCTCCACGCAGATGTCGCCGAGGAACCGGTGACAACGCGTGTGGAAGCGGCAGCCTGACGGCGGATCGGTGAGGCTCGGCATGCTGCCGCGCAGCGGGATGCGGTCCTGCTGCTTCTCGAAGTCGAGGCGCGGGATGGAGCTGAGGAGGGCCTCGGTGTACGGGTGGTGCGGCGCGCTGAACACGTCCGCCGCCGCCCCCACCTCGATGAGGTCGGCGAGGTACATGACGCCGATGCGGTCCGAGATGTAGCGCACCACGGCGAGATCGTGGCTGATGAACACGTAGGACGTCCGCTCCTTGGTCTGCAGCTCGACGAGCAGGTTGAGGATGCTCGCCTGCACGGAGACGTCGAGCGCCGACGCCGGCTCGTCGCAGATGACCAGGTGCGGGTCGCCGGCGAACGCGCGAGCGATCGCGACGCGCTGCTTCTGGCCGCCGGAGAGCTCGGTGGGCCTCTGGAACAGGAACCTCGGCTCGACGCGTACGTCTGCGGAGAGCTTGTCGACCTTGGCGCGCACGGAGCCTTCCTTGGCGCCGCCCAGCTTGCGCACGGCGCGCGTGAGGATCTGGCGTGTGCTCCAAGCCGGGTTGAGCGTGGAGTCCGGGTTCTGGAAGACCATCTGGATAGCGCGCAGGGCGTCCTGGGAGCGGCGTCCGGCCTTGGCCTTGAGCACGCCGCCCTCGAAGGTGATCGTGCCGGAGTCGGGAGGCAGCAGGCCGGTGACGCACTTGGCGAGCGTCGTCTTGCCGCTGCCCGACTCGCCGACCAGGCCGAAGGTCTCGCCCTTCTTGAGGCTGAGGGAGACGTCGGCGACGGCCGTGAGCTGGTTGCGCCCGTCCTTGAACGTGCGCACGACGCTGTCGATGGCGAGGACGTCGCTCTCTCCGCCGCGCTCCTCCAGGCTGGTGGCCAGGACGGGGGTCGTGTGCGGCATGGCCGGCGTGTCCGCACAGAAGTAGCAGCGCGCGTACCGGTCGGAGTCGCCCAGCGGCGCGGCGTGGTGTGGCGAGTAGGCCGCCGGGTCGGGAGGCATGGCCGCGGCCTCCGACCGACCCTTCTCGGGTGCGTCACTGGGCCAGGCGAAGAAGTCCGGCTCGCGGCGCATGCAGACAGGCTTGGCCATGGGACAGCGCGCCGAGTACACGCAACCCTGGAGAGGATCGCCGAGCGCCGGCAAGGTGCCGGGGATGGTCTGCAGGGCGGCATCCGTCTTGTTCATCCCGAATCGCGGCACGCAGCGCAGCAGACCCATGGTGTACGGATGCCGCGGGTCGGTGAAGACCTCCTTGGCCGGTCCCTCCTCGACGAGCCGGCCGGCGTACAGGACGCCGACACGCTCGCAGAGACGCACCACCAGTCCGAGGTTGTGCGTGATCAGCAGGATGGCGGCGTTGATGCGCCCGCGCAGCTCCTCGATGAGGTCGAGGATCTCCGCCTCCACGGTGGCGTCGAGGCCGGTCGTCGGTTCGTCGAGGATGAGCAGCTGCGGGTTCACCGCGAGCGCCATGGCGATGACCACACGCTGCTGCTGTCCGCCGGAGAGTTCGAAGGGATAGCGCTTGAGCGTCCCGTCCGGGTCGGGGATGGCGACGCGGCGGAGGCTCTCGCGCGCCTTCTCGAGCGCCGCCTTCTTGTCCAGGCCCTCGTGATAGTGGAAGACCTCGGCGAGCTGATCGCCGATGCGCATCGCGGGACTGAGCGCCTGGGTCGGGTCCTGGTAGACCATGGAGACCTTGCCGCCGCGCCACTTGCGCAGCGCCTCTTCGCTGAGCTCGCTCACGTCCTGCCCGTCGACCAGCACCCGTCCGTTGTCGAGTGTGCCGTTGGCGGCGAGGTAGCGCATCGCGGCCATGGCGAGCGTGGTCTTGCCGCAGCCCGACTCGCCGACGAGCCCGTAGGCCTCGCCCTTCTGGATCTTGAGCGTGATGCCCTTGAGCACCGGCAGCCTGCGGCCGCGGCGATGGAAGGTGACCTCGAGGTCGCTCACGTCGAGGGCTGCGGCGTCGGCCGTGGCCGGCTGCTGATTCTCCACGCTGCTCATTTGGAGAACGTCCTCCCCAGTCCGTCGGTGATGAGGTTCACGGCCACGACGAGAGAAGCCAGTGCGGCCGCGGGGAACATCACGGTCCACGGGGCGATCTGCAGGAAGATGCGTTCGTTGGCGATGGTGAGCCCCCAGTCCGGCGACGGCGGCACCAGGCCGAACCCCAGGAACGACAGAGTAGCGGCGGTGAACACCGCGTAGCCGAGCCGGATGGTGCCCTCGACGATGATGGGCTGCGTGATGTTGGGCAGGATCTCGCGGCCCATGACGAACGCCGAGCGCTCGCCGCGGAGGCGCGCCGCCATCACGTACTCGCGCTCGCGCTCGCCGATGACCGCCGCCCTGACGGTGCGGGACACGACCGGGGTGAAGAGCGCGCCGATGGCGATGATGATGATCGCCGTCCCCTTGCCGAACAGCGAGAGGATCAGGATCGAGGTGATGATGATCGGCAGCGCGAGGAGCACGTCGATGGCACGCATGATGATCTCGTCGGTGATGCCCCGGTAGAAGCCGGAGATGAGGCCGATGATGCCGCCCCAGAGCAGGGCGAGCAGCGTGGCGAGCGGCGCGATGATGAGCACTGACCGCGCGCCGGCCATCGTGCGCGCGAAGACGTCGCGCCCGAGGTCGTCGGTGCCGAACCAGTGGGCCGAGCTCGGCGGCTGCAGGGAGTTCGCGGCGTCCTGGGCCGTGAAGCTCTGGAAGATCGCGTTGGAGAAGAGCGCCATGAACACCCAGAAGATCACGATGATGAGGCCGATCATGAACGTCGGGCTGCGCAGCAGCGCCTTGATCAGGTACCGGCGCTGGCGCCGCTGCTCGGCCGCGGCCGCGGCGTCGGCCTGGAGCTCGCCGTCCCGGGACGGGCCTGCCCCGGCCGGAGCGGCGTCTCTGCGCGCCGCGGCCGCCTCTGCGCGGAGCTCGATCATCTCGGGATCCGCCCCGAGTTCCATGGTCTCCGCGCGCAGGTCG
>JBLMXT010000131.1:0-9562 GCA_050257915.1 Deltaproteobacteria bacterium | reverse complement strand
CGAGCTGCGCGGTGAGGTGGAGGGCACCGGCGACGAGTGGCTGGTGCCGCTCGCGGGCGCCGTGTACCAGGGCGGCGGGTCTCCGCACGTACGCAGCAGGGGCCACGGGGTGCTGGGGCTCACCGCCCACCGCGTCGTGTTCCTGCCACTGGCCGGTGAGCTCGTCAGCTTGCCGCGCGTGCGCGTGACCGGGGCCCGCGTGGAGGACCGCCGTCGCGACGCCGCGGGCGCGCACCGCCACCGGCTGGTGCTGACGCTGGACGACGGCGGCGAGATGAGCTTCCTCGTGGACGACCCCGCCGGGTGGCAGGTGGCCTTCGGCCCCGCCGCGCCAGCGGAGCCGGTCGGCGACGCCTGACGTGGTCAGCCGAGGATCAGGCGCTGCGGATCGACGTCGTCGCGCAGGATCCGCAGCTCTTCGGCGGTCGGCGGCACGGCCACCGTGGCGCGCGAGCAGTCGAGCGCGAAGCCGGTGTGCTCCTGCACCTGCTCCGCGGTGACGCCCTCGTACCGCTCGGCGAGGTACATCTCGTGCGTGTCCTCCTCGAACCCGAGTACGCAGAGGTCGGTGACGACGGCGATGGGGCCGCCACGCCGGTACCCCGCATGGTGGCGGGAGTCGCCGCCCTCGAGCCAGCCCGGCGTCGTCAGGTAGTCGAGCTTCTCGACGAACTTCTGCCTGCCGTGCTGCATGAAGACGATGAAGCCGCTGGCCAGCGACCCTGCGTCGCAGGCGCCGCCGCTGCCGCTGAAGCGGACCGTGGGCGCCGCATAGTCGCCGATCACGGTGGAGTTCATGTTGCCGTACCTGTCGATCTGGGCGGCGCCGAGGAAGGCGATGGTGTGCAGGCGCCGGTTGGCGACGTAGCTGAAGGCCTCGACGAGACCCGCGTTGAGGTTGCTGTAGGCCATCACCCGCGGATCGGCGACCGCCATGGGCAGCTCGTCGAGCGGCGGGCCGATGCCTCCGGTCTCGAAGAAGATGTGCGCGTGCGGGGCGTGGATGCGCTTGGCCACCGCAGCGGCCAGCATCGCCACGCCGGTGCCGGCGAAGAGCACGTCGCCGTCCTTGATGAAGCGGCCGGCGGCGATGGCCATCATCTCGCGCGCGGTGTAGGCGGGCGCGGCCGTCGCGGAGGCGTCGCGCGCTGTCGTGGACCCGGTCATCGTGCTCACCTCCGGTCCAGGCCGGGGGCGTACCCGGCGACGGTGTTGGCGCGGATGCGCGCCAGCTGCGCCCCGCCGACCTTGTCCAGGTAGTCGTCCCAGCTCTCCACGCCGTACACCCATTCCTGGAGCCAGGCGGCGAACCGGTCGTCGTCGCGGGCGACCTCCTTGTAGTGGTTCAGGTGCGCCGGGTCGTAGTCGTAGAAGTAGCGGCACGCCGTCGGGTGCGCCCCGTAGGGGACGGGCACCACCGCGTCGACCAGGAACGGCGGCAGCGCGTTCTGGTCGGGGTCGAGCCGCAGGTAGCTCTCGGGGACGATCTCCTCGCAGGTGACGATGACCGCCGTCGACGCCTTGCACTGTTCGAGGTCGGAGAAGGTGAGGCCCTTGATGCGCACGGTGCCGTCGGTGCTCACCTGCTGCGCGTGGACGATGGAGACGTCGGGCGTGAGCGCCGGCAGCAGGACGACCTCGTCGTCCTCGTGGCCGAACGGGTCGTCGATGACGATGACCTTCTCGCACGGGACGCCGTCCTCGGAGCGGAGCTCGGGCGGGAAGCCGGAGCGCTCCACGACGTCCGTCCCCAGCCCGGACTTGCTCGGGATGAAGGGGATGTTCAGCGCTCCGGCGAGGAACCGCAGGCTCATCATGTTGTTGGTGTAGTCCTCGACCTGCAGCTCGCCCCGCTCCACGGCCTTGCGGAAGCGGATGCAGGTCGGCGCGAAGCGGCCGTTGCCGCCGTAGGCGATGTCGAGGCGGCGCACGCAGCCTGCCCCGACGAGGACGTCGAGCGCCTGGCCGTTGGAGTGCGCCACCAGGTGCAGGTCCTTGATCCGGCGCCGGGCGATCTCGTAGACGACCGCCATCGGGTTGCGGTTGATGGTGAAGCCCCCGACGCAGATCTGGTCGCCGTCGTGGACGAACCGCTCGACGGCCTCGCCGACGGTCATCAGCTTGCCGTCCAGCCCGTTGTGCTCTGGCATCGCGTCCCCCTCGTCGAGTGCGCCGGGGTCCCCTTAACGCGAACGACCCCAGCGAGCACGGTGCGTCTCAGCTGGGGTGCAGGGCCTGACGGAGGGGCCGGTGGGAACGCCGCCGGCCCGGGCCTTGCGGCAGCGGCACCATGATACACGCGCGCGGCGGCGGTGCAACTGTCGCCTCCGCCGCCGGGCGAAGCCTGGCGCGCGCGAGCCTGTGCTAGAGTGCGCGCATGAGCGTGCCGCCCACGACCTTCCTGTTCTCCGGCTACGCCCGGCTGCCGCAGGACGTCAGCCACCAGGCGATGTACAGGCGCGTGGGCGTCGTCGTCGAGGTCGACGCGGAGGGTGTGGTCGTCGCCTGCAGCACCACGCTGATGATGGTGGCGGCGTCGGAGTTCTTCGAGCGCCTGTTGCTCGGCCGCAACGTGCTCACGGAGCGGCGCGAGATCGAAGCCCTGGTCCGCTACCGCTACCGGGGGCACTCCCAGGGCGCGCTGGTCTCAGCGCTGCACAAGGCCTTCGAGGCCGTCGATCAGAGCCCGCTGGTGCTCGGCGAGGCCGCGGGCCCTCTGCCGAGCGCGCGTCCGGACGGCACGGCGGAGGAGCGCGGCTAGCACGGCGTCATCGTGGCGGCCCGGTCGGATTCGTCGTAGACTCTCTGCATAGCGGTCGGTCACCGGCCTGGGAGGGGTGGTGACACGCAGGGGGCCATCTTGCGACGCGACGCGCGCATCCCGCGCATCGGGCACTGCCGCGCCTCCCGGACGACCGGCGCGCTCCGGCCGCGGGCCGGCGAAGTTCCGCCCGCCCGCGATGCGCCTGGAGCTCGTGGAGCGGCGCTCCCTCATCGCAGCGCTCTCGGGTACAGCCGAGCCCCTGGTCCTCCTCTGCGCCCCCGCCGGAGCCGGCAAGACGACCACGCTGGCGCTGTGGGCGGCGGCCGACGAGCGCCCCGTGGTCTGGCTGCAGATCGAAGAGGCCGACGACGACCCGGTCGTGCTCCTCCTCCAGCTCGTCCGGGCCCTCGGCGACGTCATCGCCATCGATCCCGCGGTGGAGGCATCGCTGGCGCTGCCGGTCCCGCCGGTGCGCGAGCGCGTGCTGCCGTTGCTCGACGAGGCCCTTGCCGAGGCGCCGCCGTTCCTGCTCGTGCTCGACGATGCCCACCTGCTCGCCGGCGCCATGTGCTGGGACGTCATCGCCTTCGTGCTCCGCGGGCTGCCGCCGGGCGCGCAGCTGGCGCTGGGCACGCGCGCCGAGCCGCCGCTCGCGCTCGCCCGCAGGAGGACGGCGGGCGAGGTCGCGGAGTTCCGCGCCGCCGATCTCGCCTTCGACCGCGGGGAGGCCGAGCATCTCCTGCGGGCCCAGGCCTGCGGTCCCGTCGACGCGGCGACGCTCGATGCCCTCTTCGAGGCGACGGAGGGGTGGGCGGCCGGGCTGCGCCTGGCGTGCCGCGCGTCGCGCGACGCCGAGCGGGGGCAGTGGGCGACGCGGGTCCGCGGCGACAGGCGCGAGATCGCCGCCTACCTCACCGCGGAGGTGATCGACCGCCAGCCCCAGCAGATGCAGGAGTTCCTGCTGCGCGTCTCGGTGCTGCGCGAGCTCACCCCCGCCCTGTGCCGGTCCGTCTCGGGACGAGACGACGCGGGCGTGCTCCTCGAGGAGGCGGCTCATGACGAGCTGTTCATCGTCCCGGCCGGCGCGAACGGACACCGCTACCGCTTCCATCACCTGTTCGCGGAGGTACTCGGCGAGGAACTCGAGCGCCGCCGTCCGGGAGAGGCCGCGGATCTGCACCGCAAAGCCGCCGCCTGGTATGCACAGCACGAGGATCCGGACGCCACCATCCACCACCTGCTGATGGCCGGCGACCACGCCGCCGCCGGTGATGTGGTCGCCGCGTCCTGGGTGCGGGTGTGGACCCGGGGCCAGGTCGAGACCGTGCGGCGCTGGCTCGCGTCGTTCAGCGACCGGCAGATCCTCGCGCACCGGGCGCTCACGCTGACGGCCGGGTGGGTGTACACGGCGCTGGACGCCGGGGAGCTCGGAGCGCGGTGGGGCACGGCCGCCTGCGGCGCGCCGATGACCGACGAGCCGGCGCCCGACGGAGCCGCCTCGCTGCGCTCGTCACAGGCGCTCCTGCGTGCCACCATCGCGCCGGACGGCGTGCGCCGCATGCGCGAGGATGCCGAGCTTGCGGCGGGGCTCGAGACGACCGTCGATTCCAGCTGGTACGCCGACGCGCAGGTGGTGCTCGGCGCGGCGCGCTGGCTCTCGGGCTCGGGCCGGCGCGCCCGGCACCCGCTCACCCTCGGCGTCGACGCGGGTTCGGTGCACAACCCGGCAGCGGAACTCGCCGCCCTCGGCTACCTGGCACTGATCGCCATCGGCGAGGCGGACTGGGGGGCGGCCGAGGAGCACGAGGCGCGCGCCCGGGCGCGCCTGGCGGAGCTCGGCTTCGGTACCAACCGGCGGTGCCTGCCGATGCTGCTGGCGCGCGCCAAGCTGCTGGCGCGCGATCCGCAGGCCGATCTCGACGACGCCGAGTACGACGTACAGCGCATCCTCGAGCACATGGTCCCGCACCCATGGATGGCCCTGCTCGCCCAGGCGACGCTCGGGGAAGTGGCTCTCGAGCGCGGCGACCGGCGGAAGGCCGCGGCGCACGCCGTGGCCGCCGAAGCGGTCCTTCGGCGATATCCCGACGCGGGGATCCTGCGGCGCCGCGTCGAGCATCTGCGCGAGGCGCTTGACGCGGCGCGCCTCGCCGAGCCGCTGACCGGCGCGGAGCGCCGGGTGCTGGAGCTGCTGCCGACCCACCTGACCGAGGCGCAGATGGCCGAGCGACTCTTCGTCACACGCAACACGGTCAAGACGCACGTCAAGAGCGTCTACCGCAAGCTGGGGGTCGCGTCGCGCGCCGATGCGGTGCGGCAAGCGCGCGAGACCGGCCTGCTGCCTCCGGGCTGAGGAGTGCGGCGGCTGCTCCGTCGCGGCCGGCCGGCCGGTGCGGGGCCCCGCCGTCGTACAGCCGGCCGGATCTTCCTCCACCGTGTCGAAGCGGCGGGCTTGCGCGGCCGCGCCCGCCCGGCCTATGATGCCGATGCTGCACACATGACCGCAGCCGGGCGCCGTCTCCGCCCGCTGCTCGACAGGTCATGGACCCCCAGCGCGCGCTTCGGCGTCCCTGGGGGTCTTCGTCGTTTCCGGGGGTCATCGGGGCACAGGCCGGCCCGGTCGTTCCGCGGCCACGCCGGCCCGGACATGGGAATCAACGGTCCCTGAGGAGGGAGCTGCATGGACTTCCGTTACACCACCGAGCAGGAGATGTACCGTCAGGCCATCCGCGAGTGGCTGACCAAGAACCTCGAGCCGCGCGCCCGCGCCATCGACGAGGCCGAGGACGGCATCCCGGACGACATCACCGCCGGCATGGCCGAGATGGGCATCTTCGGCGTCACCATCCCCGAGGAGTACGGCGGCATGCCGCTCCCCGACGACGAGCGCCTCATCTACGCGATGATCACCGTCCACGAGATCGCCCGCGCCGACCTCAGCATGAGCACCCCGGTCTACACGCTGCTCACCATCGGCTGGTCGTACATCATCAACCGCTACGGCACCGACGAGCTGAAGCAGGAAGTGCTCCCGGCCGTGGCCGCCGGCAAGGCGTTCGCCGGCATCAACACCACCGAGCCGGGCGGCGGCAGCGACCTGGGCGCCATCAAGACGATCGCGCCGTGGAACGAGGAGAAGCAGGCCTTCGTCATGAACGGCGAGAAGGCCTACGTCAGCGGCCCCAAGGAGTGCGAGAAGTGGGGCGCTCCGAGCGGCCACTGCACGCTGGTCAAGACCGACCCCGCGCAGGGTCACAAGGGCATGACCTTCATCTGGGTCCCCGCCCACCTGCCCGGCATCTCCTACACGACCTACAAGGACATGGGCCGCATGGGCCTCAGCACCGGCGGCTGGATCTACAAGGACGTCGAGCTGCCCAGGAAGTACGTGCTCGGTGAGGAGGGCAAGGGCTTCTACGTGAACATGGACGGCTTCAACGCCGCCCGCGTGCTCGTCGCGGCCGCCTGCCTCGGCGGCGCGGAGAAGGCGCTCGAGATCAGCGGCGAGTACACTGCCCAGCGCACCACCTTCGGCAAGCCGCTCGGCAAGTGGGAGGGCATCTCCTTCGAGATGGCCGACGACTGGATGCAGCTCGACATGCTCAAGCTCAACCTGCTCCGCGGCGCGTGGATGATCGGCCAGGAGCACACCAACCCGGGCACGTTCGGGCGCAAGGAGATCAACAAGGTCATCAGCACCTGCAAGTGCCTGAGCCCGGCGCTCTGCCACGACATCGCCCGCCACGGGATGATGTACCACGGCGCCTTCGGCTACACCAAGGAGACGCCGCTCGAGATGCTGCTCCGCGGCGTCATGAGCTACGAGGTCGGCGCCGAGGGCGGGCTGATGATCATGCGCGGCATCATCGCCCGCGACGAGTGGGGCGAGACGCACAACCCGTTCAAAGACTAGGTCCGAGCCGGAGGGAGGCCGCCATGGAAACAGTCGAGTGCATCGTCGTCGGTGGCGGCCTCGCCGGCCTCTCCGCGGCCTACGGCCTGGCCGAGGCCGGTATGGAGGTCATGGTCCTCGAGCGCGGCGACTACTCGGGCGCCAAGAACGTCACCGGCGGGCGCCTGTACGTGAAACCCATCCGCGGCTTCTACCCCGAGCTGTGGGACGAGGCGCCGTTCGAGCGTCCCGTCGCGCGCGAGCTCGTCACGATGATGGGCGACGGCGCGCACACCACCGTCGAGATCGCGTCCGACCGCTTCCTGGAGGGCGAGCCGCAGAGCTTCACCGTCGTGCGCGCGAAGCTCGACCAGTGGCTGGCCGAGAAGGTCACGGAGAAGGGCGCGATGGTGGTGCCCAACATGAAGGTCGACGAGCTGCTGCGCAAGGACGGCCGCGTGGTCGGCATCCGCGCCGGCGGCGACGAGATCGGCGCCGACGTGGTCGTCGTCGCCGAGGGCGTGCTGCGGCTGCTCAGCAGCGCGGCCGGGCTGGCGGCCGAGCCGCAGGCGAGGCACCACGCGCTCGGGTACAAGGAGATCATCGAGCTGCCGGCCGGCGTCATCGAGGACCGCTGGCGCCTCAACCCGGGTGAAGGCGCCGCCCAGCTCTTCATGGGCGAGTGCACCAGGGGCATGATGGGCGGCGCGTTCCTCTACACGAACAAGGAGAGCATCTCGCTCGGCATGGTCGTGGGCATGGAGGCCATGCGCCGGCGGCAGGACGGCACCGAGAGCTGGCAGCTCCTCGACGCGTTCAAGGAGCGGCCGCAGATCAAGCCGCTGGTCGCCGGCGGCACCGTGGCCGAGTACTCGGCGCACGCCGTGCCCGAGGGCGGCATCAGCCAGGTGCCCAAGCTCGCCGGCGACGGCTATCTGGTCGCCGGCGACACCGCGGGGCTCAGCCTCAACGCCCTCGTCACCGTGCGCGGCATGGACTTCGCCATCGCCAGCGGCTACTTCGCCGCCGAGGCCGTGAAGAAGGCCAGGGCGGCCGGTGACTTCTCGGCCGCCGGCCTCGCGAGCTACGAGGCGTCCCTGCGCGAGAGCTTCGTGCTCAAGGACCTCGAGACGGCGCGGGAGATCCCCCGCGTCATGGAGAACCCGCGCCTGTTCACGCACTACCCGAGGGCCGTCTCACGGCTCCTCGAGAGCATCTACACCGTCGACGAGCGCCCCCAGTCCGGCCTCGTCAAGAAGGCCTGGAAGGGCGCCAGGAAGGACTTCGTGAACGTGGCGACCATCAGGGACGCCTGGTCGATGCGGAAGATCTGAGAGGGGGAGCGACATGCCGATGAAGATCGACGCCAAGCTCGGCCTCGACGTCTTCAAGCTCGACAAGGAGCCGCACATCGTCATCGACACCGACGTGTGCAAGGCTGTCTGCACGGACGAGGCGTGCATCTCCGTGTGCCCTGCCGACCTCTACGAGAAGGACGACCAGGGTCGCATGACCGTGAACTGGGAGGGCTGCCTCGAGTGCGGCACCTGCATGATCTGCTGCGATCACCGCGCCCTCACCTGGAAGTACCCCAGCGGCCCCTTCGGGGTCCAGTACCGGATGAGCTGAAGGAGGTGACGGCGTGGACATCGTCGTCTGCGTGAAGACCAATCCGGACCTCCAGATGGTCCGTATCAAGAACCGCGAGGCGGTCACCGAGGCCGTGCCGTACAAGATCGGCGACCTCGAGAAGAACGCGTTGCAGGCGGCGGTGGACCTGCGCGACGCCGTGGGCGGCAAGGTCGTCGCCCTCTGCCTCGCCGAGGGCAACCGCAAGGCGGCCGAGGACATCAAGGTCGCGCTCGCCATGGGCGCCGACGAGGCCGTGGTCGTCGAGGACCCGGCGCTGGCGGCGCCGGACCAGGCGGCGGTGGCGGCAGCGCTCGCCGCCGCCGTCACGAAGCTCGGCGCCTGCGACCTGCTCCTCTTCGGCGAGGGCTCCACGGACAACTACACCGGCCAGGTCGGCGCCCGCGTCGCCCAGATGCTCGACGTGCCGCAGATCGGCTACGCGCGCAAGGTGGAGGCCGCGGCCGGCGCGGTGCGCTGCGAGCGCAGCATGGACGACATGATCGAGACCGTGGAGGCGCCGCTGCCGGCCGTCGTGACCGTGGTCAGCGAGATCAACGAACCGACGATCCCGGGCCTCATGCAGATCATGAAGGCCAAGAGCAAGCCGCTGCAGGTGTGGTCGCTGGCCGACCTCGGCATCGAGGCGCCGGCGGCGGTGCAGGAGACGGTGAGCAACCTGGCGGAGGAGCAGGACCGCAAGCACGTCCTGTTCGAGGGCAGCGCGGCCGAGCAGGCCGACGCCTTCGTCGACGCCCTGATCCGCGAAGGCGTCCTGGGGAGGTAACGATGGCCGAGTTGCTCGTCTACAGCGAGAGGATCGACACCGCCCGGGAGCTGGTCGCGGGTGGCAAGGGACTTGCGGCGGCCCTCGGCCTCGGCGTGAGCGCCGTGGCTCTGGGGCCGGGCGCCGGAGCCGCGGCGAGCGAGCTCGCCGCCGCCGGCGCCGACACCGTGTACGTGAGCGAGGATGCCGCGTTCGAGGGTTGGCCGGCCGACGCCGTGGCCGCCGGCCTCGCGCAGGTCGCCGACCTCGCCGGCGCGACCGTCGTGCTCGTGGGCTCGACGCGGCGCGGCAAGGAGACGGCGCCGCGCCTGGCGCAGAGGCTCGGCGCCGGCTGCGTCACTGACGTCAACGCGCTCGTGGCCGAGGGCGGCGACCTGGTCGCCGCGCGTTACGCCTTCGGTGGCGCCACCGTCGCGCGCGAGAAGGTCGCGACGCCGGTCAAGGTGTTCGCCGTCATGCCCAAGACCTTCAGCGTCGAGGGCGCCACGGC
>JBLMXT010000130.1:0-3140 GCA_050257915.1 Deltaproteobacteria bacterium | reverse complement strand
CACGGCGCCACCAAGCTCGAGCAGCTCACCGCCGAGGGCTTCCTCGTCGAGGTGGTGCGCAACTACCTCTGCTTCCTCAGCGCCGAGTTCGACGAGAGCATGATCACCTGGTCGCTGGACGACCTGGTGCGCGACTTCGACGTCACCGGGCTGGGCACCAGCCCGAGCATCTTCGACCCGGAGAAGCTGCGCTGGATGAACGGCCGCTACCTGCGCGCGATGACCGACGAGTGGCTCGGCGGCCGCCTCGTCGAGTACCTCACGCGCGTCGGCTTCTACGGCGACCCGGCCGGCGTCGGCGCGCTGGCGGCCCAGGGGCCGCAGGTCCTGGCCGCCGCCGTCGAGGACGCCGAGACCGAGCACCTGCCGCCGACCGTGCCCGACGAGGAGCAGGAGGCGCTCACCCGGGAGATCGCGCCCCTGGTCCACGAGAAGCTCGAGGTGCTCGCCGACTTCGTCCCTATGGCCGGGTGGTTCTTCCGGCCGCTCGCGTTCGCGCCGGAGGCGCTCGAGCGGCTCCGGGGCACGGCGGGAGCGGCGGAGACCCTGGCCGCCGCCGCCGCCGGCCTCCGCGACCTCGAACAGTGGGATGTGCCCGCGATCGAGACGCTGGTCCGCGAGCTGCCGCGGCGTCTCGAGCTCAAGCCCAAGGCCGTCTTCGCCGCTCTCCGCCTCGGCATGAGCGGCCAGAGCGTCACCCCCGGCCTCTTCGAGAGCCTCTGGGCGCTCGGCCGCGACCAGGCCGTCGCCCGGCTCGAGTGCGCAGCCGCGCTTCTGGCCTGACGCGCGGCCCGCGAAGTCGGCTCCGGCCGCAGCCGGCCGCTTCGACGACTGTCCGCCCGACGCCCGGGTCGCCCGACTACCTGCCGCAACGCCCAGTGCGGGCGCTTCCGGGAACAACTCCGGTAGCGGGAACTGTTCCCGAGAGCATCGAGGCGGGGTGAGTGTAATGGACAACGCATCGGGGCCGGTGTACGTCGTAGGTGCGGCCGGCCATCAGGGAGGGACCGCCCTTCACGAGCTGCGCGCACTCGACCTGGAGGCGCATGCGCTCTTCGACGAGCGGGACCTCCGCGGTCGTGACCCGCGCTGGGCCGCCGAGGGTGCGCACGCGGCCCGGTTCGACGACCCGTCGGAGCTCGAGCGCGCCCTGCGCGGCGCCGGCGCGCTCGTCATCGTTCTGGAAGACCCGGACACGGGTCCGGCCGAGCGCCTGCGTCACGGCCAGAACCTGATCGACGCGGCGTCGCGGGCCGGCGTCGGGCACATCGTCTTCGCCGCCGCCACAGGGCCGGACCACCACCGGCTGTCGTGTGACGTCAGCGCCGAGACGGAGCGCTACCTCGGCCGGCAGGGCGTGCCGGCGACGGTGCTGCGGCCGGCCACCTTCATGGAAGAAGTACCGTGGTACTGGCTCAGCCGGTTCGGCCGCGACCTGACGCTGGCGACGCCGTTCGGGGCGACCAACCATCTGCCGCTGGTGGCGCTGGACGACGTCGGCGCCCTCGTTGCGCTCGCGGTGACCCACCGCGACGACTTCGCCGGCCGCACCATCGACGTGGCCGGCGACACGCTGACGCCGCTCGACATCGCCGCACGGCTCTCGGAGGCGCTCGACGAGCCGGTGCGCTACGAGGAGGTGCAGGTCGAGGGCGTGTTCGTGTATCAGGAGGCCTCGACGCCGGTTCACGACATCGAGTGGCTGCGGAGCGTCTACCCGCAGTTGCACACCTTCTCCGGCTGGCTCGAGGCGGGCGGCGGGCTCGAGCTCTGCCGTCACCACCTCGGACTGGCCGCCTCCCCCGGGGCACGGCGGGCGGCTTGACGGGCCTACTCGACGAGGACGAGGGCGAAGAAGCGGTACTCGTCGCCCTCGTCCCACGCCACGTCGATGGTGCGCCCGGCGTTGCGCACGGTGGCGAAGACGTCCACGCCGCACCCCTCCAGGGAGGGCCTCGCCTTGTCCGGCGTCGGGCACTCCTTACCCGTCGCGCAGGCGTCGCACAGGTCGCACGGCCCGGCGCCCATCATCCAGGCCTTGTGGTGACCCGCGAGGAACAGGTCGCGCTCCAGGGCGAGGGCGGCGTCGTTGAGACGGCGGGACTCGGAGTCGCTGGCCTCGCGGCCCACGATGGGACCGACCTCGAGGAGCACGCCGCGGCGGTACTCCGAGAGCAGTCGCTGCGTGACCGCGACGGGCGGCAGGTTGGGCGGGCAGGTCTTGCGGACGCCCGGCTCGTCGCACCCATACAGGCACTTCATGCGCACCCACTCGGCGGCGACGACGGCGTCGGCGTCGATGGGCGTGGCCGCGTCGGCGCCCAACTGGAGGGCCCTGCGGCGCCACTGCTCGGGGTGTGACAGGTCCATCGCTACCTCCCGTCGGGGATGGCGGCCGCGGCCGACGCCGCGGAATCCTCTGCCGCCGTCTCGGCGCGCAGGTCTCTGGCCGCCGCCGCTGCCGCGGCCGCGGCGGCGGCCGTCTCTGCCCTTCGCTGCTTGCGGGACCGCCTATCCGGCTCGACGCCGGCGAGCTTGTCCACCGTCGCCGGCAGGTCGGCGAGCTTGCGGATCACCGCGTCGGGGGGCTGTGCCCCGTCGGGGAAGCGGCGCTCGGTGGGGTTGTACCAGATGGTGTGCATGCCGGCCCGCTGCGCGCCGGCGATGTCGTTGGTGGTGCCGTCCCCGACCATGACGGCCCGGCGCGGGTCGAGCGGGAGCCCGCGGACGCCCTCGTGCAGGAGCGCGGCGCGGTAGAAGGCGTAGTTCGGCTTGTGGTCGCCGACGTCGGCCGAGGTGATGACGTCGTCCACGTACTCGTCCAGGCCCACCCTCGCGAGCGCGAAGCGGACGTCGGGCGCCGGCGAGTCTTCGGCGTTGGTGGCGACCACGAGGCGGTAGCGACCGCGCAGGCGGAGCAGCGCCTCCTGCGCGCCGGCCTCCGCCTCCACCGTGGCCCAGTCCTTCATCGGACCTTCGCGCATGCCGCTGTCGACCATGAGCGTGTTGCCCCAGTCGAGGAAGACGACGTCGATCGCGGGAGCGGCGGTGGCTGCGGGCCCGCCGTCCTCGGCCTCCGCACGCGCGGCCCCGGCCGGCTCGGGAGTCGGCCACGGCAGCAGCAGCCGCACGGTCATCGC
>JBLMXT010000129.1:0-3034 GCA_050257915.1 Deltaproteobacteria bacterium | reverse complement strand
CTTTCAAAGTCGCGTCACGAACGAGACCACCAGCGAAGCGAGGCAGCGTCATGGACCCCAGCGAATTCCACGCCCCAAGCGCCGGCAAGGTCGTGAGCTCACCGGAGGGGTACGCCGCCTTCGTGCCGGCGCCGCTCCCGCCGCGGGTCTCGTACAGCAAGGACCTCGTGCTGGCGCTGTCGCGCGCCGACGCCGCGCTCGGAGAGCTCTCCGGCGTCGGCGGCGAGCTGCCCCACCCGGAGCTGCTGGACGCCTCGTTCAAACGCCAGGAGGCGCTCTGCTCGGCGCGCATCGAGGGTGCGCTGGTGAGCCTCTCCGACCTCTACCTCGACCAGGTCGGCGCCGCGCGCCAGAGCGTGCCGCGCGACCACCTGCGTGTGGTACGCGCCAGCATCTCCACGCTGCGCTTCGGCGTGGAGCTGCTGCGGGAGGAGCCGCTCTCGCTGGCGTTCATCATGGCGCTGCACGAGCGGCTCCTGCGCGGCGAGGTGGGCGGGGCTCGCACGCCGGGCGAGTTCCGCACCTCGCAGAACTGGCTCGGGCCGCCCGGCGCCACCATGGCGACGGCAACCTACGTGCCGGCGCCGGTCGACCAGCTGCCGGAGGCGCTGGCCGCGTTCGAGGAGTTCCTGCAGGAGCGCGGCCGGCTGCCGGACCTCATCCAGTGCGCCATGCTCCACGCGCAGTTCGAGAGCATCCACCCGTTCGTAGGCGGCAACGGGCGCCTGGGCCGGCTGCTCATCACGCTGTTCCTCATCGAGCGGCAGCGGCTGACGCGCCCGCTCCTGTACCTGTCGGCGTTCCTCGAGGGACGCCGGGACGAGTACTACGCCTTGCTGCAGCGCGTGCGCACCCACAACGAGTGGACGCCGTGGCTCACGTTCTTCGCCGTCGGCGTGCACGAGACCGCCCAGCGCGCGACCCGGCAGGCGCGCGCGCTCATCCGCCACTACGAGCGCGACCGCGAGAAGGTCAAGGGCCACGGCCTGCGCCTGGCGGACGAGCTCTTCCGCACGCCGGCGATGACGGTGCCCGAGGCCAAGCGGCTCCTCGAAGTCACCGACCCCACGGCGCGCCGCGCCGTCCGCGAGCTCGAGGCGCGCGGCCTGCTCGTGGAGTGGTCGGAAAAGCGCTGGCCGCGCGTCTACCTCGCGCGGCACGTGCTGGACGCCGTGCTGCACCCGCTGGAGGACCTGCGCAGCGGGCCGGGCACGGCCGAACTGGGCACGGTGGTCAAGTCGGAGGCGACGCAGGCACAGAAGCCGCCGCGCCGCGCCGACCGCCTCATGGCGGAAGCCATGGACACCATCGACGCGGCGCGGGCCAAAGGCGTGCAGCTGCGCCTCACCGGCGGTCTCGCCGTCCGCCGCTACTGCACCGACCTCGACTTCATGGACCGCGAGTACTCCGACATCGACTTCGTCGGCCGCTCCGACCAGAAGAAGGCGATCCATGAGGTCTTCGAGTCGCTCGACTACACGGAGAACCGCTACGTCACGCAGTCCACCGACTCCGGGCAGCTGCAGTACATCAAGAACGAGGCCCTCGACGGCATGAAGGCCGAGGCGGCGGCCGCCGGCGAGCGCAGCTCGTACGAGCCGCCGCTCGTCGACCACATCGACATCTTCCTCGACGTGATGCGCATGGACCACGACATCGACGTCAGCGAGCGGCTGGAGATCGACGACTACGCGATCTCGCCGGCCGACGCGTTCATCGCCAAGATGCAGATCGGCAAGATCAACCAGAAGGACGTCCACGACGTCATCGCCCTGGTCAAGGACGTGTCCCTGCGGGACGTGGACGACGACGCCTCGCTCGACCTGCTGCACATCGCCCAGGTGTGCTCCGACGACTGGGGGTTGTACCAGGACATCACCACCAACCTCGACATCGCCCTGGCGATGGTCGACGATTACGGGCTCACCGAGGCCGAGCAGGACCGCGTGTACGCGCGGCTCGCGGCCATCAAGGAGTCGGTCGAGAACGCGAGCAAGACGCTCCGCTGGCGTCTGCGCGCCACGGTGGGCGAGCGGGTCGCCTGGCGGCGCGAGATCGAGGACACGGAGGGGACGCAGATCATCGCGCCGGAGTGGGACTGGCGGCGCGACCTGGGTTAGACCCAAGGGGGGCAGGGATGACGGGCATGGTCCCACGGGACGTGTACGCGCTGACGACGGTCGCGGATCCGCGGCTCTCGCCGGACGGGACGACGGTGGCCTGCGTGGCCGGCTCCGTCGACGAGCAGGCGAACGAGTACCGCGCGGCGATCTGGCTGGCGGCGGCCGACGGGTCGGCGCCGCCGCGCCCGTTCACCAGCGGGGAGAAGGCCGACGCCGACCCGCGCTGGTCGCCGGACGGCACGCGGCTGGCGTTCACCTCCAACCGCGCCGACAAGACGTCGCAGCTGTACGTGATGCCGGTGGCGGGGGGCGAGCCGCGCAAGCTCACGAGCCTCAAGGAGGACGTGACGCAGGCGGCGTGGTCGCCGGACGGCACGCGCATCGCCTTCGTCGCACGCGTGCGCGACGCGGCCTACGAGGAAGAGGACGACAAGAAGCGGCCGCCACGCCGCTTCACGCGCCTGCAGTACAAGCTCGACAGCGTGGGCTGGACGGCCGACCGGCCGCAGCACCTGTTCGTCGTGCCGGCCGACGGCTCCGCCGAGCCGGCGCAGGTCACGCACGGCGACTACGAAGATCACTCGCCGTGCTGGTCGCCCGACGGGCGGACGCTCGCCTTCGTCTCGGCCCGCCACGAGGACTGGGACCTCGGGATGGTCAACGACGTGTACCTGGTGGACGCGGCCGGCGGAGAGCCGCGGCGGCTCACGCAGGGCGGCGGCAGCATCGGCGGCCTCTCCTGGGCGCCGGACGGGTCGCGGCTCGCCGTGGACCGCTACGAGGGCGTGTTCGACGACCCGAAGCACAGCCACGTCGCGCTGGTCGACCTCGACGGCGGCGCGTTCACCGTGCTCACCCGGTCGCTCGACCTCAACTGTGCGACCTACCCCGGGATGCGGGAGCCGCTCTGG
>JBLMXT010000128.1:0-3805 GCA_050257915.1 Deltaproteobacteria bacterium | reverse complement strand
ACGCCGCGCTCGGCCGCCTGCATGCCGGCGAGGCCGCTGCCGGCGCGGAACCCCGCCGCCGCGGCGGCGCGCTCCACGGCGGCCTCCAGCCGGTCGCCGTCCACGTCCTGCAGGCGCACCTCCAGCCCCGCCGCCGCGTAGAGGCCGGCCCAGCTTGCTCCGGTCAGGCCGGCCCCGACCACCGCCACCGGCCCCCGCGCGGCACCCGCTGCACCCGGCCCGCGCGTCTCGTTCTCCGCATCCGTCATCGCGTCCGTCCTTCCTCTCGTTGGCGCGATTCTATGCGGCGTCGCCGGGACGAAGGCGAGCAAAGGCGGCGGGGAGGACGTCCCGTCCGCCCCGCCGCCCTGATCACCCGCGCCGCCGGAGGGACCATCGCCCGCCGGCGCCGCGCTTCCTCACGCCGCCCGGCGCTGCTCGTCGTAGCCTTCGGCGAAGCCTTCGTCGGTCTCCTCGACGGTGCCGTAGCGGAGGCTCTCCTCCGCGCTCCGGGGCTCACCGCCGCCGGCCGACGCGCTCGCCGCGGCGGACGTCTCCGGCATGGGCTCCTCGACGATCACCCGCTCGATCCTGCGCACGTGCTGCGGCTCGCGCGCGAGCTCCCGCTCGTTCTTGGGGGCGCCGTAGTAGAAGTCGGTGTCGTCCTCGCTCGCGCCGGCGGTCGACCTGCCGCGCTCCTCGGAGCTCAGGTCGCGGCTGCGGGAGCGAGCCAGGGTGGCGGCCAGCATCGGGAGCGCCAGCACGCCGCCGACGCCGACCACGATGTAGACGATGCGCTCGCCCAGATCGTCGACGGTCTGCGTCCCGGACTGCGTGAAGAGCCACTGGACGAGGTTCCACTCGAACAGCCCTACCAGCAGCCAGTTGACGGCGCCGGCGATGGCGAGCAGCAGGCCGAGCCTGCCGATCAAGTCGTACGGGTTCCTCATGGTACTCAACCCTCTCGGGGTGCTCGTGGCGGCGGCCGTTCCCCAGCGCGCACGGGTGGCGCTGCGACCGCGGCCTTTGCCTCGGTGCTTCCCGGCCGTTTGCGGGCTAAACGGTGGCACCGCGCGGGTCCGTGACCGGGCGGGGCTTGCGGGCGGGCCTCCGGGCGGGGTACCCGGCGCGCGGGGATATAGTCACGCGCGGACAAACACCTCGGGACGTACGCTCGGAAGTACAAGTGTGCTCCTGGGCGTACGACTGACTGTAGTAGTCCTGAACGAGCACAGGTCTGCCTCCCGGGCGCCGGAGCCGAGCGGCTCGCGGCCGGCGCCCGGCCCCACAGGTGCCGGCGCAGGTCAGCCGGCGGGGGTGAAGCGGGCGACGTCGGGCGCGGGGAGCATCGTCCATGAGCCCCGCACGCCTTCGTGCTGCGCTCCCAACTCCACGTGCAGGCGGGCGATGCCGAAATCGATGGGCGCGGTCCAGTAGAGCTTGTCCGCGCGCCCCATGACCAGCGCGTCGCCGTCCAGCCGGAAGCGCCAGGGCTGGCGGTTGGCGCCGGAGGGCGCCAGCCGGGCGGCCTGCACGGCCGTGACCGCCCACGGCGGCCAGCCGCCGCCGAGCACGCCCGGCGCGATCTTCTCGACGCTGAGTCGCGCCGAGGCCCTGACCATCGTGCGCAGCAGGCGCTCGCCGTTGCTGGGCGCTTGCGTGGCGTAGCCGAGCGGTGTGACCGCGACGACCTGCTCGCCCGGCGCCAGGTCCACGAGCTCGCCGGCGCTCGTCTTGTCGAACGAGCCGGCGACCCAGCAGGTGCCGAGGCCGAGTCGCGTGGCCTCGAGGATGAGGCCCTCCCCGAGATAGCCGACCGCGGCCTGCACTTCGTCGGTCGCGGGGCCCCCGGAGGGCGCGCGCCCGACGAAGGCGGCGGCGACGGGCGCGCCCGCGACCTTGCCGTATCCCCCGACGAGGCCGGTGAAGAGCCGGCGCCCAGGGTCGTCCACGAGGCAGGCGCGCGCGGGCGCCGTCACGTCGCCCGGCTGCACCTCCGGCGAGCCGGGCGCGCCGGCCGGCGCGCTGGCGCCGTCGCAGAACACCTCGAGCCGCTCGCGTACGTCCGGCGGCACGGACCGGCCGTCGAACAGGCGCCGGGAGATGCGCCGGCCGATCACCTCGTACCACTCGGGCCTGACGTCCATGGTCGCGATGATAGGGGGGAGGGGACGGCCGGTCCAGACGCGGGCGTGGCGGCCTCCGACCCGGTCGTTTCCTGTAGGGTTGCCCCATGAACGCCTTCGCCTATCTGGCCGCGACCCTGGTCGTCGCCTGGGCCGTCCTTGTGGTCGTCGCCCAGCTCCTCAACCCGGAGCAGAGCCCGCTTGCCATGGGCATGAGCGGGCTCGCCCGCGGCCGCGCTCCGTGGGTGATGAAGTCCGCCTTCGTCTGCCGCGGCGCCTCGGCCCTCCTCCTCCTGTTCGCGCTTCCTTCGCTGCTCGGCACGGCCGCCCTCACGCTGATGGGCATGGCGGCGTTCTGGCTGTGGGGCCTGTGCTCCGCGCTGCTCGCGCTGTCCGACACCGACCTGCCGGGTGAGCCGCCGTCGCGCGCCGGGTCCGTCCACGCCGTGCTGGCGCTGGTGGCCTACGTCGCCGGCGTCGCCGGCGCGATCGCGCTCTCGGTGGTGCTGTTCCGCGGCGACGACACCCGGGGTCTCGCGGTCTGGGCGCTGCCGCTGGCGCTCACGGCGGCGGCCGCGATGGCGGTGCAGTTCGTCGCGTTCGGCGCCGCGGCCCGCCAGGCCCGGGAGGCACGCGAGGCCGCCGCCCTGGCCGCGGCCGGCTCGCGGCGCGCGGAGGCTTCTGCCGCCGGCCCTGACGCCGCCGCGCCGGCCGCCACGCCGGCCACCGCGCCGGCCGCTCCGCCCCAGCTCGCCGGCGTGCCGCCGCAGCTCGCCGCCGGCCTGGCGGGCTCGCCCGGCCGGCCGTCGCCGGCGGGTCACGGCGAGGGCGCGTCGGTGTCGCTGAACGACCTCGCCGGCTACGCCGGCCTGTTCCAGCGCATCTTCATCGGGCTCCTCATGGCCTGGACGCTGCTCGTCGCGCTCGGCGTCGGCCGCCTGTAGGGACCTCACCGCCGGTCCGCGCTGCCGCTCCCCGGACGGTCACGCGTGATTGGTCCGTGCGTACCCGGGCACACCACCTTTGTGCCGATTCGGCATTCATCTTTTCGTCCATATACAAGGAGTTCTCTCATGGACACGCGTGACATCCGCGCCGCGGGCTGGCAGACGTTCTCCGGCCTCGTGCTTGCGCTCAGTGGCATCTTCGGCGTGGTCTACGGTCTCATGGCCGTGTACAAGTCGTCCTTCTTCGCCGGCGACGCCGTGTTCGTGTTCAGCGACCTGAACACCTGGGGCTGGATCACGTTCGGCCTCGGCGCGCTCGCCATCGCCTCCGGGCTCGCGATCTTCAGCGGCCGCGAGTGGGCTCGGTGGATCGGCATCGCCATCGCCGGCCTCGGCGCTCTCGGGCAGCTGCTGACTGCGCAGGCGTACCCGCTGTGGTCGCTCATGATCATGGGCGTGTATCTGCTGGCCGTGTACGGGCTCGCCGTGTACGGCGTGCGTGACAGCGTCGCGAGCAGCGCCGGCTCCAGGTCCGAGTCAACGACCTCCGGCACCGCCGCGTCAGCCAGGGGTATCACTGATGTGAGCGACCGGGATCGCCGCGCGGCGTGAGCGCTTCGCGGCCCTGACCGGCACTCGTGCCGGCAGCTCATCAGGCGGCGGGCTCGGCGCCAGACGCGTCCGCCGCCTGATCGCTCGACCGGCGGTGACGCGGACCGGCCGGGAGACCGCCTAGAGCGGCGACGTGCGGCC
>JBLMXT010000127.1:0-2959 GCA_050257915.1 Deltaproteobacteria bacterium | reverse complement strand
CACCCCGGATCAGCGCCGCGTCGTTCTGTTTCGTGCACTCTTCTCGTGCCTGAACGTCACCTGACGCTTGACACTGCGTGGGGCGCGCTTAAGATGTGTTCGACTTTGTTCGGTCTTGCCGGGCCGTGAGGCGTTACGTACTGGGGGAACCGCTGTGTCGCCAGAAGTCCCGGAAGTCCACGAGATGATCCCCGCGGAGCGGCGCGCCCGCATCGTCGACCTGGTCAAGGAACGGCGAGCGGTCAGGGTGTCGTCGCTCAGCGAAGACCTGGGCGTCTCGGGGATGACCATCCGCAGAGACCTCGAGCGTCTCGAGGTCGAGGGTGTCCTCGTGCGCACGCACGGCGGCGCGGTCCTCAAGCGGCACATCTCCGAGGAGACGCTCTACGTCGAGCGCGAGTCGGCCAGCGCGGAGGAGAAGCGCCGCATCGCCGAGCACGCCGCCGCGCTCATCGAGCCGGGGGAGACGGTCTTCCTCAGCTCCGGCACCACGGCGGCGCAGGTCCTGCGGCACATCGACCCCTCGCTCGAGGCGCGCATCGTCACCCACAACGTCGGCGCCCTCCAGGAGGCTCGCGGCCTGCGCGTCGAGGTCGTCCTCGTCGGCGGCCTCTACCGGCCGCGCTCGAACGCCGTCAGCGGTCCCCTCGCGCTCGAGCACATCAGCCGCTTCCACGCCGGCAAGATGCTCATCGGCGTGGACGGTTTCGACCTCGAAGAGGGGCTCACCACTCCCACCATGGGCATGGCCGGCGTCGAGCGCGCCATGATCGCGCAGACGCGCGGCGAGGTCATCGCCCTGGCCGACGCCTCCAAGATCGGCGTGGTGGCCGACGTCGTCATCTGCGGCCTCGATCAGGTCGACACCGTCCTCGTCGACGACGGCGTCGAGCAGAGCGCCCGCGACGAACTGGTGCGACTGGGCCTGCAGTGCGTGGTCGTCTGACCGTACCGGCACCCCTGACCGACAACCACGGACGAAACGAGGTCGAGTGGACGTAGCCAAGGCGAACGAACTCTACGAGACGGCGATACGCCTCGCCGCCGATGCCCAGACCCTCCGCGACGCGCTGCAGGTCGAGTTCCTCAGCGGCCAGCTCGCGGACGTCGTGGCCGCCGACTACGACCTCGGCGACGTGCTCCGCGTCGAGCAGATCTTCGGCGGCTTCGAGAACCTGAGCTTCGCCGTCGTCACCAGGGACGGCGAGGGCGAGCGGCGCAACTTCGTGCGCAAGTACAAGTACGGTACGGTCGAGCGCGAGATCCGCTACGAGCACGCGCTCGTCGGTCACATCCGCAAGAACGGCTTCGAGCTTCCCGCGCGTGTGTTCGAGACCCGGGACGGCGACACGCTGGTGACGCGCGAGGAACTCCTCGGCGCCGAGCGCGTCCAGCGCTTCTTCGCCGTGTACGAGATGCTCACCGGCGAGGACAAGTACACCTGGACCGAGAACCGCTGTACCGACGCCGAGTACGAGGACGGCGCCCGCGTGCTGGCGCGGTTCCACCACGCCGCCCACGACTTCGATCCCGGGGACCTGGACCGCGCGCAGCCGCCCATCATGGAGTACCTGGCGACGATGCCCTCCACGTTCAACGGCTACGCCGCCGCGGCCAAGGGCACCAAGTACGACCACTACTTCCTCGCCAGGCTGCCGGAGATCCTCGCCGCAATCGACCGGGGCCTCACGCTGGCTCCCGAGCTCGAGGGGCTGCCGCGCTGCCCCGTCTTCTGCGACTACCACCCCGGCAACCTCAAGTGGCGCGACGGGCACGCCGTCGGCCTCTTCGATTTCGACTGGACCAAGCTCGACTATCGTCTCTTCGACATCGCCATCGGCATCGTCTACTTCTGCACATCGTGGGAGGACAAGGACGACGGCGAGCTCCGCATGGACAAGGCCGAGCTCTTCCTGAAGGCGTACCAGGACGAGGCGTCTCGCACCGCGGCGCCCGGCCCGGTCACCGATCGTGAGCTCGCGGCGCTGCCGCGCATGCTGGCGATCGCCGCGCTGTACGTGGTCAGCTGGGACATCGTCGCCTACTACATCGACCGCGACCCGAACGACGACGAATACCTCTTCTTCCTTGAGCACAACGTGGCGTTCGTCGACTTCATCGAGGCTCACCTCGACGAGCTCGCCGCCATGGCCGCACGCGCCACGGCGCCCGCCCGCGGGGTCGCAGAGAGAGAGGGGGAATGACCATGAGGTACGTCGAGCTGCTCACGGAGGCGGAGGTCAAGCGTACCCACGAGGCCTCGCTCGAGGTCCTCGAGACGGTGGGCATCCTCGCCCACTTCGCGCCCGCGCGCGAGGTCTTCAAGACGCACGGCTGCATCGTGGACGACGACACCGGCCTGGTGCGGTTCCCGGCGGAGGTCGTGGAGAAGTACCGCAAGATGGCGCCGCCGAGCTTCACGTTCCGCGGCCGCGACCCGCAGTACGACCGCACCATCCCCGACGACGGCCCCATCGTCGTCACCGGCTCGTCGGCGCCCAACGTCGTCGACCCGGTCACCGGCGTCGAGCGCCGGGCCACGTCCGCCGACATCGCCAACATCGCCCACCTGATCAACGAGCTGCCCGGATTCGACGTGTTCAGCATCTCCACGCTGGCCGACGACGCCCCCGAGGGCCAGTTCAGCCTGAGCCGGTTCTATCCGGCGCTCAAGAACTGCCTCAAGCCGGTGCGCAGCAACACGCCCAACATGGCGGACCTGCACCAGGTCGTGGAGCTCGGCGAGCTCATCGCCGGCGGCAAGGAGGCCTACGCCGAGCGCCCGTGCATCAACCACCACTACTGCCCGATGGTCAGCCCGCTCACCATGGACGTGGACTCCACCGAGGCCGTCATGTGGCTCACCGATCGCGGGCTCCCCGTCTACACGACGGTCGTGCCGAACGCCGGCCTCACCTCTCCGATGACGCTCATGGGCACGCTGGTGGTCGGGAACGCC
>JBLMXT010000126.1:0-2918 GCA_050257915.1 Deltaproteobacteria bacterium | reverse complement strand
CGCCGCGGCCGGCCATGTTGGTGGCGATCGTGATCGCGCCCTGCTGGCCGGCGTTCTCGATGATGTGTGCCTCGCGCTCGTGCTGCTTGGCGTTGAGCACGTTGTGGTCCACGCCGTGGCGCTCGAGCAGGCGCGAGAGCATCTCGCTGACCTCGACCGAGACGGTGCCGACGAGCACCGGCTGGCCCTTCTCGTAGCGCTGGACGACGTCGTCGACGACGGCGGCGTACTTCTCCTTCTCGGTCGTGAAGATGAAGTCGTTCTCGTCCAGGCGGATCATGGGCGCGTTGGTGGGGATCTGCACCACCTCGAGGCCGTAGATCTGGCGGAACTCGTCTTCCTCGGTCTTGGCGGTACCGGTCATGCCCGCGAGGACGTCGTACATACGGAAGTAGTTCTGCAGGGTGATCGTCGCGAGCGTCTGGTTCTCCTCGCGGATCGGCACTTTCTCCTTGGCCTCGATGGCCTGATGCAGGCCCTCGGAGTAGCGCCTGCCCTCGAGGATGCGGCCGGTGAACTCGTCGACGATGAGCACCTCGCCGTTCTGGACCACGTACTCGACGTCCTTCTGGTAGAGCGCCTCCGCGCGCAGCGCCTGGATGAAGTGGTTGACCAGGGCGCCGTTGGAGTCCTTGTAGAGGTTGTCGATGTCGAGCGCCCTCTCGACCTTGGCGACGCCGCTCTCGGTGACGGCCACGGTGCGCTGTTTCTCGTCCACCTCGTAGTCCTCGCCGGCGATGAGCCGCGGCACGACGCGAGCGAACTGGCGGTAGGTGTCGGCGGCGGTCTCCGGCGCGCCGCTGATGATGAGCGGGGTGCGCGCCTCGTCGATGAGGATCGAGTCGACCTCGTCCACGATGCAGTAGTGGTGGCCGCGCTGCACCATGTGCTCGCGGCGCATGGTCATGTTGTCGCGCAGGTAGTCGAAGCCGAACTCGGAGTTGGTGCCGTAGGTGACGTCGGCGTTGTACTGGGCGCGGCGCTCCTCGGGAGTCATATTGGCCTGGATGACGCCGACCTCGAGGCCGAGGAAGCGGTACACCTGGCCCATCCACTCGGCGTCGCGCTTGGCGAGGTAGTCGTTGACGGTGACCAGATGGGCGCCGTTGCCGGCGATCCCGTTGAGGTACATCGGCATCGTGGCGACGAGCGTCTTGCCCTCGCCGGTCTTCATCTCGGCGATGTCGCCGTCGTGCAGCACGATCCCGCCGAGCACCTGGACGTCGAAGGGACGCATGCCCAGCGCCCGCTTCGCCGCCTCGCGCGCGACCGCGAACGCCTCGAAGAGCAGGTCGTCGAGCAGCTCGCCGTTCTCGTGCCGCTGCCGGAATTCGGCGGTCTTGGCGAGCAGCTGGGCGTCGCTCAGGCCGGCGACCGCCGGCTCCAGCTCGGTGACCCTCTGGGTCTGTTCCTGGAGCGTCTTGAGTCGCCGGCCTTCACCGGCATGCAGAAGCTTGTCGACGATCTTGATCACTGCGGCACGACTCCCGGAGTCTCGGAGATGAGGTCTGCGCCCATTGTCGCACAGCGCGCCGGCGCGCGACGCGCGGCCCGCTCAGCGCGCCGGCGCGAGGCGTCCGCCGGACTCCCGTCTCAGTTGAGCGGTGCCCCTGCGGCGCACCACTCGATTTGCCCTCTTCCGTGGGTCAATTCTCCACCGGCTCGATGAGGCCGTAGTGCCCGTCCTTGCGGCGGTACACGACGTTGGTCCGGTTGGACTCGGCGTTGGTGAACACGAAGAAGTCGTGGCCCACGAGCTCCATCTGGAGCGTGGCCTCGTTGATCGACATGGGCTTGAGCGCGAACTGCTTGGTCTTGACGATGCGTCCGTTGTCGCTCGCGTGCTCCGCCTCGCCGGCGAGCTCGTCGGCGAGGGCCGTCGCGGCGGCCACGGGCGCGAGCTCGGGCGCCGGCTCGACCGGCGCGACGATCTTCTCGTGCCCATGCTTGGTCTTCCCGTGGATCTTGTCGTGGTACTTCTTGACGCGGCGCACGAGCTTGTCGGTCACCAGGTCGATGGCGGCATACATGTCGGTGGACGACTCGCGCGCCCTGATCACGGGTCCGCGTGTGAACACCGTCGCCTCGGCGATGCACGGCTCGGGGATGCTCGGGTTCTTCTCGACCTTGAGCTCGAGCTCTACCCTCGTGACCTCGTCGATCTTGCGCTGCTGCAGGAGCTTGTGGACGTGCGCGATCTTCTCGTTGGCGTAGTCCTGCAGGGCGGGCGTAACGGTGACATTGCGGCCCTTGATCTGGGTTTTCATCGACATCGCTCCTTGTGGACGGCGTGGTCTCGCGATGCTTGGGCAGGCGTGGCGCGAACGGTACGCGCGAAGGTGAAGACGTGGGGGGCGTCGTGACCTGCATGAGTGAGCGCTTCAGCACACTCGGTCAACGTTTCACCTGTGGTGTAGACGTCGTCAATGATGATCACTCGCTTGAGTCTATTACGTACCCCGAAGCCGGTCTGGCGCAACGCGAAGGCTTGATGGACGTTGGCCGCGCGCTCGGCTCTGTGGAGCCCGCTCTGGCGGGCCCCGTGACGCACGCGGCGGAGCAGCGGAGCATAGGTGAGTCCGGCGTCCGCCGCAAGCCGGCGGGCCAGCGACTCGGCGAGGTCGAAGCCGCGGTCGCGCCGGTGGTCGCGGTGCGCCGGCACCGAGGTGACGACGGCTCCGGCGCCGGCCCGGAGCGCGGCGGCCGCGAAGGCCGGCGCCGCGCGCTCGGCGAGCTCGTCGGCGAGCGAGCGCAGGGCGCGGAACTTGCAGGCGGTGACGAGGGCCCGCGCCGGCCCCTCGTAGCAGAACGCCGCCGAGGCCGCCGCGAACGCGAGATCGCGGCCGGCGCACTCGCGGCACGCCGGCAGGCCGTGTCCCGAAGAGCCGGCGCGCACGGGCCGCGGCGGGCGGGCGGGG
>JBLMXT010000125.1:0-6527 GCA_050257915.1 Deltaproteobacteria bacterium | reverse complement strand
TCGCGCAGCCCGCGACGGCGGCGCCGGTGGACTCCGTCTGGCAACGGGTCTACAACGGCAACGCCTCCGGCCAGGACACGTGGTCCGGTGCGGCCCCTGGGCCGAACGGAGGGGTCTTCGTCGGCGGGATGTCGGTCCGGACGCACAGCACCACCATGACCACGATGGACATCGTGGTCGCCCGTTACGCCGCCGACGGGCGACGCCTTTGGTTCCGCGCGTTCGACGGGTCCGGGGGCAGTAACGACTGGATGAACGGCCTGGCGGGAGACGGACGCGGCAACGCGCTGGTGGTGGGGTCCGCGTACGGCCCCGGCATGGCGCCGCAGACCCGGCCGCAGGTCGCCGCCATCCTCAAGTACGGGCCGAACGGCCAGCTGCGATGGGCCCGCTACTACAGGCCGCCCGCGGCGGGCGAATCGGTCGAGTTCACCGTCGTGGCCGCCGACGCCTCGGGAGCCATCTACGCGGGCGGCTACGCCTCCGGGGCGAACGCCATGCCACCGCACCCGGCCTTCCTGGTCAAGTATTCGCCTTCCGGCAAACGTCTGTGGGCGCGCACGTACGCGCGCTCGACCTTCCCCACCATCATCAGCGACATCGCGCTCGACCGGCGGGGTGGGATCTACCTGACGGGCGCCTCCGGGAGTGCGGGTCGCGGCTGGGATATGACTACCATCAAGTACCGGGCCGACGGCACGCGGAGGTGGGTCCGCCACCTGGACGATGCCGATGGTGGCGACGACGAGGCAAAGGCGATCGCCGTCGTCGGCGGCGGCGTGTACCTCGCGGGGTACCTGAGCGCGCCGTCGACGGGCGCGGATGCCACGGTGGTGAAGTACACCACGCGGGGCGTCTACCGCTGGGCGCAGGGATACAACGGCGGCACCAATGACTACGAGGCCTTCGGCGACATCGTGGGCCTGGCGGACGGAGGAGTCGCGGCCACGGGCAACTCCACGAGCATCGGCCCGGGCCCCACGCTTGCGACCAACTCGGACGCTCTGGTCGTCGGCCTCTCGGCCAACGGCGCCACCCGCTGGTCGGCCGCGTACAACAGCGCGCCAGAGTACCTCGACGACGGCGGATCGCGGATCGTCCAGGCGCGCAGCGGCGCCATCTACGTCGCCGGCGCATCGGTCATCGCTCCCGGCCGGGACCCCGACGTGCTGTTGCTGAAGTTCAGCGCCGCCGGCGCCTTTCGCTGGGCTCGCACTCACGGCGCCGGCACGAACCACGGGAGCAACGCGCTCGTGGCCGTCCCCGGCGGCATCTACGTGGCGGCCACCGAGTACAACACGGTCAACGATGACGGCCTGCTGCTGAAGTACCTGCCGTAGCCGGTCTCGTGCTGGTGTGCGGCAGACTGGTGTTCGCGCCGGTCGTCACTCTGGCGTAGCCAGTGCAGGCAACGCCCGGCGACGCCTCGTGACGTTGACGGCCGTGGCGGCGCCTGCTAGACCGGGCGGGTCCACCCGGCACGCCCTGAGCGGCTCCGCTCCGCGTGATCCCGGGAGTCACGGCCGGCGTGCCGGCCCGCGCCGAGGAGGTTGCACCATGACCGACGACCGTCCCGAGATCCCCGGTCCCGACGTCGCGGACGATGCCGGCCGGCTCGAGGTCACCCGGCGCCAGTTGCTGGTCGGAGGGGCGGCGCTCGGGCTCTCGCTGACCGCCGCCGGCTCGCTGTTGACGAACGAGGCGCTCGCCGGCGGCCAGACGGGCGTGGGCCAGGTCCAGCCGCCGGGTCAGACCTCCTACCCGCAGATGGGGTACCCGATGCCGGGAGACCCTCGCCCCGACGCGCCGGAGCTCGCCTACCGCGGCCCCTATCACGTGGGCGTCCGCCGCTGGACGATCACCAACCCCGATCAGCTGAACATCCTCGAGTACAGCGCGACCAACACGGACCCGCGCTACGACCGGCCTCTGCCGATCCAGGTGTGGTACCCGGCAGTGATCCCCGGCGGCGTACCGGAGTTGACCACCTACGCGGACACGCTCGGGAGCGGTCCTGGGAACCCGGATCGCCCGGTGATCCCGTTCGAGTTCCCCGGGCGCGCGCGGAGAGGGGCGCGCCCAGACCGCAGCGGCGCACCGTTCCCGCTCCTCATCGTCTCGCACGGGTACCCCGGCTCCGACGTGCTCCTCACGAACCTCACCGAGAACCTCGCTTCCAAGGGCTACGTCGTCGTCGCCATCTCGCACACCGACTCCACGCATGCCGACGCGACCAGCTTCTCGAGCACGATGCTGAACCGCCCGCTGGACATCAACTTCGTGCTCAAGACGATGGGCGAGCTGGGCGCGGCGGGGTCGGGGAGCTTCCTCTCGGGCCTCGTCGCCGCGGAGAAGACGGCCATCCTCGGGTATTCGATGGGCGGCTACGGCGCGCTCATCGCCGCCGGCGCCGGCATCACCCCGGGTACGGTGTACTGGGGCGCGCCCGGGGGCAAGCTCAGCATCTTCCTGGCGGGCAGCTCCGAGTACGCCGCTCTCCTCGACCCGCGCATCAAGGCGATCGTGCCGCTGGCCCCGTGGGGTGGTGGGTACGGCGTGTGGAGCGCGGCCGGGTTGGCCGGCCTCAAGGTCCCGGCCCTGTTCGTGGTGGGCGACCAGGACCAGACGGCACCCTACGCGGGCGTCAAGTTCATCTTCGAGAACGCGGTGAACTCCGACCGTTACCGGCTCCTGTACCACGCCGGGGATCACGAGGTGCCGGCGAACCCGGCTCCACCGATCACCTTCACGCGCTGGCGCGAGTACGTGCACTACCAGGAGCCGGCGCTCGACAACACGCGCACCAACAACGTCAACCAGCACTTCCTCACTGCCTTCCTCGGCCTGCACCTGAAGGGGGACGCGGACCTCGGCAGCTACCTCGACGTGGTCGAGAGTTCGGACGCCAGCAACAACTACAACAACCCAGGCTACCCCGAGGGCATCTGGAAGGGCTTCAAGATCTGGTCCGCCGTCGGCATGGAGATGAAGCACCTGGAGCCCTGAGACAGGGCTCAGGCGTCGGTCTCCATGTACTCGACCAGGTACCTGTCGCCCGACTTCTCCACGGCGAAGTTCTCCTGGTACTGCGAGTCCGAGAACACCTTGGTGTCGCTGAGGCGCACGAAGGTCAGATAGAGCCCGTTCTCGTCGATGCCCACGTCGGTCATCTGCGCAAAGGAAACGGTGCCGGCGTTGTCGCGCAGGTAGTCCTCGGGCCGCTCGTCGATGCGCGCGTCGAGCGCCGGCGTCGACAGCTCCTTCAGGCGCTCCACGTCGCCGGCGTACTGCGCCTTGATGAACTGGATCACGACCTGCTGGACCGCCATCGTCACCTCGTCCGGGATGTCCTGCTCCGACGTCGGGACCACGTTGACGTCGTCGCCGGTGAGGCTCTTGATGCGCTCTTCGAGCGCGCGCACACGCTCCTCCATCGCGCGCGTCCGCTCGCGCATGCGCTCGTTCTGCTGCTGGAGGTCGTTGAGCCGGGCGCCGACCGGCAGCGGCACCGTGCGCGCCAGGGAGGGGACCGTCGCCACGGCCACGGCGCCCGCGAGGACCACCAGCAGGACGGCGGCGGCCAGCACCCAGGCGGGCCGCCAGGAGCGGCGGCGCGGTCGCGGCGCCGGCGACGCCGCGGGGCTGACGAAGGCGGCGGCGTCCAGCGGCACCGGGCGAAAGGCGCCGCTCAGGTCCTTCAGCTCCCCCACCAGCAGCCGCGTCTCTTCGTAGGCGGCGGCGCAGGCCGGGCAGGCGTCGAGGTGCCTGGCCACCTCGCTGGCCTCACGATCCTCGAGATCGCCGGCGATGTAGCTCTCCAGGTCCTCTCTCACATCGTGGCAGTTCATGACTCCACCTCCAGACGCGTCGCCCGGCCGAGTTGTTGCGCCAGCCGAGCCAGAGCGCGATTGATGCGTGACTTCACCGTGCCGGCGGGGATGCCCAGCAGGGATGCGATGTCGTCCACCTTCAGGTCGCTGAAGAAGCGGAGCGCGACGACCACGCGGTGATCGTCGTCGAGCTCGCGGACCACGCGGAACAGGTCGAGCTGGGCCTCGGTGCCGACGAACTCGTGCGCCTCGCTCCTTCTCGGGTCCTCGCGAGGCGCCTCGCCCACCGGCACCACCCGGCGTCTCGTGCTCAGGGTGTCGTAGCAGGTGTTGACCAGGATGCGCACGAGCCAGGGCTTGAAGCGCGCACTGTCGCGCAGCGTGTCCGCGCGCGCCCAGGCCTGCAGCAGGGCGTCCTGCACGGCGTCGTTGGCGTCCCAGCTGGACCCGAGGATGGAGTACGCCGTGCAGTAGAGTGAGCGCTGGTGCATCCTGACCAGCGCGGCGTAGGCGCGCGCGTCGCCGCGCCGCGCCGCCTCGACGAGCTGCCGTTCACCGTCCATCCTCCGCCCCCGATCCATGGCCTTGTTTGTACAGGACTCCGGGGGCGGGCGAAACGTTCCGAGGCGGCAGCCGGCCGGCCGCCGCCGCGACCTCTGTTGACAGGGGGCGGCGCTCATGGACAATGGCCGCAGGCCGGCCGAGGGGTGGCCGGCGGCACCCGCGGAGAGGGCGTATGACTGCAGCACCGTCACCGAGCCCGGGCACGGCAGGGGAGGCAACGCTGCCGCGGCTGTTCGCCGCCTGGGTCGCCCGCTACGGCCGCGAGCCGGCCCTCAGCCGGCGCGTGGACGGCGTCTTCACCGCCTTCTCCTACGACGAACTCGACCGGCGCGCGAGCGTGCTGGCGCTGGCGCTCGCGCGCGAGGCCGGCGTACGCCACGGCGACCTCGTCGCCCTCATCAGCGACAACCGGCCCGAGTGGCTGGTGTGCAGCCTGGCGATCCACCTCCTCGGCGCCGTGGATGTGCCGCGCGCCTCCGACACGCCGGCGGCGATCCGCGACGCCATCCTGCGGCACGCGGAGCCCGCCGTGGTGATCCTGGAGGACCCGGCGCAGCTGCCGGAGGTGCGCGCGGCCCTGCCGCGGCTGCGGGCGGCGGTGGTCATCGATGCCCCGCCGCCGCATGAGGCCGCGGCCGCCGACGGCGCGGCCGCCGCCGAGGGCGCCTGCCCCGTCTTCACGCTGGCGGGGCTCATGGCGCTCGGCGAGGCGGCGTGGCCGCGGTGGGCCGGGGAGGTCGCGCGGCGCCGCGAGGAGGTGGCGCCCGACGACCTGGCGACGATCATCTACACCTCGGGCACCACCGGGGCGCCCAAGGGCGTGGCGCTCACCCACGCCAACTACGAGCTCAATCTGCGCGAGCTCCCCGAGTTGCTGGGGATCGAGCGCGAGCCGGTGCTCTCGCTGCTGCAGCCGTGGCACGCTCTGGAGCGCCAGATGCAGCTCATGTACCTGAGCAAGGGCTGCTGCATCCACTACAGCAGCGTCACCACGCTGCGCGGCGACCTGACGGCCGTCCGCCCGGTGGTCATGGCGACCGTCCCCGAGCTTTGGGTCAAGCTCTACAAGGGCGTCTTTCTGCGCATCGACGGGCAGAAGCCGGCGCGGCGCCGGCTGGCGCGCTGGCTGGTCGCCCGCGCGCTGACGTCGGCGCGGGCGCGGCGGGTGCTGGCGGGCCGCGAGCCGGCTGTGCGACCGCGCGGTCCGGTCCGCCGGGCGGCGTCTCTGCCGTGGGCGCTGCTCGAGGCGGCCGCCCTGGCCCCGTTCCACGCCCTCGCCGACCGCCTGGTGTTCCGCGAGGTCCGCGCCGGGCTCGGCGGCCGGCTCCGCTTCCCCTGCGTCGGCGGCGGCCCGCTGCCGGACAAGGTCGACGAGTTCTTCGACGCCGCCGGCATGCCGCTGCTGGAGGGGTACGGCATGACGGAGGCCATCGTCGTGATCGCCATGCGCGACCCGCACCACCGGGTGCTCCGCACCACCGGCCGCGTGATCCGCGGCATGGAGCACCGTCTCGCCGCCGAGGACGGCCGCCCGTGCCGGCCGGGCGACGTCGGCCGCCTGCAGGTCCGCGGGCCCAACATCATGCGCGGCTACCACAAGGACCCGGAGCGGACGGCGGAGGTGCTCGGCACGGACGGCTGGTTCGACACGCGGGACCTCGCGCTGGTGCACGCGGACGGCAGCCTGCGCGTCGTCGGCCGCCTCGACGACACACTCGTGCTCACCAACGGCGAGAACGTCAACGCGCCGTACCTCGAGAACGAGCTGTGCGCCAGCGAATGGATCGACCGGGCGGTCGTGGTCGGCGAGGGCCGGCCGTACGTGGCCGCCTTCGTCGTCCCCAGCCGCCCGCACCTGGAGGGGCTCGCCCGGAACCTTGGACTCGCGACGGACAACCTGGCGGCGCTCGCCACGGACGAGCGCGTCGTCAAGCACTTCCGCCACCTCGCCAGTGTCATCAGCGGCGACGCCCGGCGCTTCGCGCCCTACGAGCGCGTGCACCGCGTGCACCTCTGGCTCGAGGAGTTCCGCATCGGCCGCGAGCTCTCCCAGACCCTCAAGCTGCGCCGGCAGGAGTTCCTCCGCCTCTACTCCTGCGAGGTCGACGAGCTGTACGCGCCCTGAGCGTCCCC
>JBLMXT010000124.1:0-7053 GCA_050257915.1 Deltaproteobacteria bacterium | reverse complement strand
GGATCACCACGGCAAGGGGCGGGGCGGAGCTGCACCAGAGCGCGTCGGTCGCGGTCGTCTCGGGCGGCGACACCAGCTTGACCATGGCCGCCGCCGTCGCCGTGCCGGCGCTCGGTGACGTGAGGATCGAGAAGGGCGGCGCCCAGTGGGTGCTCTCCGCCGGCGACGTCAGCATCGACAAAGGTGGCTGCGCCGCCGCCGTGGCGCCCACCGTCAAGGTGGATCACGGTGTGGTCGGTGTGGCCTTGGGCTGGCACGTGGACGTCGGTGAGGGCGGCCGCGTCATGTTCGGACCGCTGGCGGGCGCCGCGTTCGGCCTCGCGTTCGGCCTCGGCGCCGGCCTCGTGATGGCGGTCAGCGCGGGCTACGCCGCGAAGCAGGCGCTCAAGCGCGTGCCGCAGCTTCCCTGGCGATCGTGACCGTGGCGGCCCCGGACGGCCGCGACGCGGCCGTCCGGGCGGAGGCGGTCCTGGCCGAGCTCGCGTCGCTCGGCAGCGAGGAGACGCGGGCCGGCATGGCGCGCTACGGTATCGAGACCGGCGGCGCGTTCGGGGTCTCGATCTATCAGCTGCGCCCCATCGCCAGAGGACTCGGTCGCGACCACGAGCTCGCCCTCGCCCTGTGGGCGACCGGCAACCACGAGGCCCGTCTGCTCGCGAGCATGGTCGATGACCCGGCGTCGGTCACCCCGGGGCAGATGGACGCCTGGGCGGCCGAGTTCGACTCGTGGGACGTGTGCGACCAGGTCACCTCGAACCTCTTCGACAAGACGCCGTACGCCTGGGACAAGGTGCGGGAGTGGAGCGCCGCCCGGGACCAGTGGGTGAAGCGGGCGGCGTTCGCCACGGCGGCCGCCCTCGCGTGCAGGACAAGCGGGCGGCCGACGAGCCCTTTCTCGAGATCCTGGAGCTCTGTCGCCGCGAGGCCGGGGACGACCGCAACTTCGTGAAGAAGGCCGTCAACTGGGCGCTGCGCAACATAGGCAAGCGGAACCTGCGCCTGCACGCGGCGGCGATCGCCACGGCCGAGGTCATCCTGGCCGAGGCCGAGGAGCGCGCCGCCGCCTGCCGCGGGGACCCGGCGGCGCGCAGCGGCCGCTGGGTCGCCAGAGACGCGCTGCGCGAGCTGCGCAGCGAGAAGACGCTGGAGCGGGTGCGGCGGCGGGGATGAGCCGCTGCCGCGCGGCGGTCCCGCCGCCGCGCCCAGAGCGCCCATGGCGACGCCGCGCGTGACGTAGTACGGTACAGGTCTGCGTGAGCCCGTCCCGTCACGAGGCCTTGGGGGGTCAGATGCCGGTCGGCGCGACCAACACGTCGTTCGACGCCATCCGGCGCCGCCATCCTCGGGTGCTGCGCACCATCACGTGGCTGCGGTCGCATCCGGTCCTGTGCGGCGTCGCCGGCTCCATGGGGATCGCCGCCGTGTTCTTCGTCGACATGTCCTACCCCGGGGTCCTCGTCTACGGGCTCTACTACGTCCCGCTCTTCTTCCTCGCGCTGTCGGTGAACTGGCGTGCGGTGCTGTTCGCCGTCGCCCTCTGCGTCGCGCTCTCGGCCTTCGTCTTCTTCTGGGAGGAGTCGCTCGACGCGGACCGCGGCCTCATCCTCCTGTACTCGGCGATGATCGGCGCCGCGCTGGTCATGCTGTCCTATCTGATCAAGCGGCTGTCGACGACCACGGAGTACGCCGAGCTCCGTGCCCAGCTGTCGGAGGCGGGGGCGGACATCCTCGGCGGCGGCCGCTCGCGCGACGACCTCGACGAGCTGCTCGAGTACGCGCTGGAGCGCCTCGGCGAGCAGCTCGACGCCATCAACGGCGTCCTCCTCCTGCTCGAGGGCGGCGAGTGGAGGGGACGGGCCGGCTTCGGCCTGGGCGTGGACGCGCGCCAGGTTGTCGCCCGCCACGCGGACGCCCCGCTGGCGGCGCAGGCCCTGCGTGCGGACGCGGCGCTGTCGCGCGACTTCACGAACGGCGACCCGTCGCCACTGGCGCCGCTCGCCGCGCACGTGCGGCTCGAGCGCGTGCTCGTTGTCCCCATGCGCTCCCTCGAACGCGAGGTCGGCGTGCTGATCTACAACCGGCCGCAGGAGGCGGGCGAGTTCAGCGGCGAACAGGTCGCGCTGGCCGAGGGCCTCGCCCGCTACGTCGGGGTCACCGTGGACAACGTGCGCCTGATGGTCGAGCTCAACTCGCGACGGCGTGACCTCGAGCTGGTGCGCGACTCGAGCCTCGACTTCTCGCAGAGCATCGACATGGCCGAGGTCCTCGAGGCCGTCGTGAAGCGGCTCGTCGGCGTCCTCGACATGCACGCCTGCGACATCTTCGAGGTGGACGTCGGCGCCGGGGTGATGCGCAACCTCGTGACCTACGAGGACGGCGCGTTCGACACCGGCGAGCGGGTGGGCCGCGAGTATGCCATCGACTACTTCGCGACGAGCGCCATGGCCATCCGCAGCCGCCGTCCCGTCATCGTGACGTCGGTCGACGACCCGCGGCTCAACTACGCGGAGCGTGACCTCCTGAGACGCCTGGGCCACAACACGGAGCTCGTCATCCCGCTGCGCGTCCGCGAGAACGTCCTCGCGCTCGTGAAGCTGCTGGACGACCGGGAGGGCCGCGACTTCTCGAACGAGGAGGTGGAGCTGGCGCGCAGCATCTGCCGGTTCGCGGCGCTGGCGATCGACAAGGCGCGCCTCTTCGATCAGCAGCGCGCCACGGCGGAGCGCCGCGACAGACTGGCGCGCCGCCTGCAGCGTCTGCAGTCGTTCGCGGTCGACCTCAACCAGCGGCTCGACCGCGCCGACCTGCAGGAAGTGCTCGACGAGGTGACGCGCGCCGCCGTCGACCTCCTGCGGGCGCGCTCCGCGGCGGTGGTCACGGGGAGCGGCGACTACGTCGCCGTGCGCTCGCTGGCGGTGGCCGGCAGCGCGACGCAGGGCGGCCTCGCGGCGGCCGAGGCCGACCTCGTCGCGCGCTGCACGCCGGGGATGGCGCCGGGCGACGAGGACTTCGCCGGCGCCGACAGCGTCGCCGTCTGGGGTGGGCACGATCGCCGCCTGCTCATCGCGCCGCTGGAGGGCGAGGCGGCGCCGCAGCCTTCGGCCCTCGTCGTCGCCGACAAAGAGCAGGGGGAGTTCGACGACGAGGACCGCCTGCTGCTCGCCACGCTCGCGGCGCAGCTCAATGCGAGCATGCACAACGCCATCGCCTATCAGCGCGAGCACGTGATCGCCGAGACGTTCCAGCAGGCGCTCCTCATGGAACCGCCGGCCATCCCCGGCATCGAGGTGGGCGTCCACTACCGCGCGGCCACCGACTCCGCGCGCGTCGGCGGCGACTTCTACGACCTCGTCCCGCTCGGTCCGGGGAAGCTGATGGTCATCGTCGGGGACGTGTGCGGCAAGAGCCTGGCGGCCGCCGCGCAGTCGGCCGTGGTCCGCTACATGCTGCGCGCCTACGCCGCCGAGGGCTCCCCGGGGGAGGCTCTCTCCCGGCTCAACTCGGCGGTCATCACGCAGACGCCCAACCAGCCGTTCGTCACCCTGGTGGTCGCGTACGTGGATGTTGCGCGGCACATGTTCGAGTACGCCGCGGCCGGCCACCCGCGGCCGATCGTGCTCGCCGGGCTCGAGGAGTTCCCCATGCCCGGCGAGGGCAACGTGCCCGTGGGCATCTTCCGCGGCGTCACGTATCCCACCAACCGCGCCGTGCTGCCCGACGACTCGTGCGTCGTCCTCTACACGGACGGCATCACCGACGCGCGGCGCGACCGCGTGCTCTTCGGTGAGGAGCGGCTGCACGAGGCGGTGCGCGCCAACCGGCAACTCGACGCGCAGGCGCTCGCGGACGCGCTCCTCGAGACGGTCAAGGAGTACTCCGGCGGAGTGCTCGCGGACGACTGCGCGGTGGTCGCCGTCAAGCTGCCGTAGGCGGCGGAGCGGGCGGCGTGACGCCGCGACGCCGCGGCCGGGCAGCGCTCAGGAAGCGAGTGAAGGCGTCCACGTCGATGAAGCCGAGCAGGCGCCCGCCGGGATCGAGCACCACGGCCCTGTCGGACTGGCGCTCGCGCAGCAGGCGCAGCACCTCGGCCGCGCCGGTGTCCGGCGTCACCGTCGGCAACTCGGGCGCGGGCGTCATCACGTCGCGCACCCGGTCCCGGTCGTAGCGTTCGCGCGCCGCGCGCCGCAGATCGCGCGAGCACATGAGGCCGCCGTACTCCGCGTCGGGGTCTTCGGCGGCGACGGGCAGGCAGCGCGTGTCCCAGTCCCTGAGGCGGTCCTTGGCGGCCCAGTCCAGGGTCATGTACGGGGAGATCCAGCTCTCGGGCGTGGTCATGAGGCGCGCGGCCGGTACGCCGGCGAGCCGCTCCTCGATCAGTGTCTGACGGGCCGTCGCTCTCGCCGCCTGGATCAGCATCCACCCGACGAGGACGAGCCAGATGCCTCCCAGTCCGGAGTACAGGATCTGGGCGACCCCCAGGGCGATGAAGCCCCAGGCGAAGACCTGGCCGGCCAGGGCCGCCCACGTGGTCGCGCGCGCCCGGTCGTGCGTGATCCGCCAGAGGAGGGCGCGCAGGACCCGGCCGCCGTCGAGCGGGAAGCCGGGCAGGAGGTTGAAGGCGACCAGGGCGAGGTTGGTGATGCCGAGGTACACGAGCAGGGCGACGAGCTGTTCCGGACCGGGCAGCGCGTAGGCGGCGCCCAGCGTCGCGACCCCGATGGCCACGCTCACGAGCGGGCCGGCGATCGCCATCCAGGCCTCGCGGCCGGGGGAGTCGGGCTCGCGGGTCAGCTGGGCGACTCCGCCGAGGATGAACAGCGTGATGTTGCGCACCGGGATGCCCTGCGAGCGGGCGACGAGGGAGTGCCCGAACTCGTGCGCGAGCACGGAGGCGAACAGCAGCAGGGTGGCGACCACGGCGATCGTCCAGGTGACTGCCGGGCTCCATCCCGGGTAGGCACGCGGGAAGAACCCGGTGGCCAGCGAGAACGCGAAGAACGCGAGCACGAGGAACCAGCTGGGGTGGATGGCCACCTCGATGCCGAAGATGCGGCCTACTCTGATGCCGTTCACGGTCTCCTCCTCACACGCGTTGCATCTGAGTTGTTCCACGCTCCAAACGCGGAGGAACCACGGGCGGAAGAAGGGCGCCGGTCGGAGGGGCCGCGAGGAGGAGTCAGGCGGCGGTCACGAGCGTCGTCATGGCGTCGGCCACGGCGAGGACCGAGGCGCTGCGGCCGAGCCGCTCGTCCGCGGCGGCGAGGGCCGCGTCCACGGATGCGAACGCGGTCACGCCGAGGTGCGCGAGCGGCTGGAGGAAGCCCGCGTCGGCCGCCCCCACGACGGCGAGGCGGTGGCGCGCGAGCACGCGCGCGACGACGTACGAGCGCTGGCCGCCGGGGCCGAGCAGCTCGCGGAGCCCGCGCTCGAGCACCTCCGCCGGCGACGCGGCGGCGGCGAGCACCTCGAGGAAGTTGCGCTCGCCGGGACCGTCGCCGGCGCCGAGCGGCAGGTCGGCGCAGAGCACGATGAGCCCGCCGTCGGCGACGGCGGGGCGGGCGGCGAGGCCGAGGTAGGTCGCCGCCCGGCTCGCCTGGTACAGGCCGTCGCTCTTGGGCGCGTGCACGCCGGCCACGACGACGTCGTACCGCCTGCCGGCGGCGCGCATCCACCCCGGCGCTGCGTCCCGGGCGAGCGCTTCCTGCGCGGAGGCGGGGTCGCCGGCGCGGACGGCGGCGGCGTCACCCTCCTCCACGACGAGGTTGACGCCCCAGCCGAGCGGCGTGCGCGCGGCGATCTCGCGGAGGGTCGCCTGGAAGGGGTTCTCGCGCAGGCGGGCGACCCGGACGCCCGGGCGCGAGATGAACGCCGGGTGGTGCGTCCAGGCGATCGTCTCGCGCCCGGCGCAGCCGATGGCCACGCCCTTGACGCCGCCGGAGAAGCCCGCGTAGAGGTGGGGCTCGACCACGCCGACCGTGATCACGAGGTCCGCCTCCGCCACCCGCCGCGCGATGGTGACCGGCGCGCCCAGCGAGGTCTCGCCGAGGACCACCGTCTCCGTCTCGACGCCTTGCGCGTCGACCACCTCCACGCGGCGGACGACCTGCGGACCGGCCAGCCGCGCGCGCTCCGTCTCCCCGGTCGTCGCGTGCAGGCCGCAACCGATCGCCACGGCGACGGCGTCGTCCGGCACCCCCCCGGCCGCCAGCTCGTCCAGCAGCGCCAGCAGGACGGGCTCGCTCGGGCAGGGCCGCGAGGCGTCAGGGACGGTGACGACGACCGAGCGCGCGCCGCGCGCCAGCTCACGCAGGCGCGGCGCCCCCAGGGGCGCCGCGAGTGCCGCGCGCACGGCGCGGTCGAGGTCGGCCAGAGGCGGGAGTGCCGCCGGCGGCTCGAAGCGGTCCGCGCGAGGCACGGGTAGCCGCCGCGCGCCGCACCAGGCCCAGGCCGGCACGCTCAACCGAGCGGAGCCGCGCCGGCGGCCTCGCGGGAGACGCGGCGCCACGACCACCACATGGCGATGACGCCGACGAACGGGAGCAGAGACCAGAGGAAGCCGACGACGAGCCAGTCGAGCAGGTCGCCGTCGGAGCGTCTGCAGGCCGACCAGGCCAGCCACATGCAGATGACCAGCTGCGGCCCGTAGGCGAAGAACGCCCACGCAGCGAGGTAGGCGCCGTAGGCGACGGGGTTCGCGGTAAGGGCGGCGCTCACCGGTACAGGTCCAGCAGACGGCGGACGGCGGCGCGCAGGCCCTCCACCGCCTCCGGCGGCTCCAGCGGGCGCGCCTCGCCGGCGAAGCGCAGCAGGTGAGCGGCGAGCCAGCGGTCGTTGACGTAGGGCTGCCTCGCCACGCAGGCGCCCCCGGGCAGTTCCTCGACCGGCTGGCGCTCGGCGATCCAGCGGGCGACGGCGGGGCTGTACCAGACCGTCGCCTCCTTCGGCGCGTAGCTGTCCGACGGCGGGATGCCCTCGCGCAGGTAGAGGCCGAGCTCGACCTCTGCGCGCGGCGAGAAGGCCTCGTCCTCGAGCTTGACGCTCTTGGTGGTGGCG
>JBLMXT010000123.1:0-2914 GCA_050257915.1 Deltaproteobacteria bacterium | reverse complement strand
GGCAGGGCGCCGAGGTGGGCGAGCAGGCGCGCCTCGCCGAAGAACTCCTCGCGCGCGTTCATCGCCTCGCTCACGCCGTCGGAAAACAGCACGAAGGTGTCCCCGGGGGAAAGCGGCAGGGACTCGCGCTCGACGGGATTGAACGGCATCAGGCCGGCCGGGCGGCCGGACGAGGGGAACGCGAGCCGGGGCGGCCGGCCGGGCGAGAGGAGGACGAGCTGGTGGTGTCCGGCCCCCGCGCAGGCGACCTGCCCGGCCCCGAGGTCGAACACGAGGCACTGGATGGTGACGAACATCCCGCGGGGGTTCTGCTCGGCCAGTTCGTCGTTCAGGCGCCGGAGAATCTCGTCCGGCTCGGCGATGGTCCGCGCCAGCGTGCGCAGCACGGTCACCGCCACCGCCATGAACAGCGCGGCGGGAATGCCCTTGCCCGAGACGTCGCCGAGCGCCACGACCACGCAATCGTCAGCCGCCCGGAGCACCTCGTACAGGTCGCCGCCCACCTCGCGGGCCGGCTCGATTGCGGCGTAGACGTCGAGGCCGGTGCCGCGCGTGGCGCCGGGCAGATCGGCGGGCAGGATCCCCATCTGGATCTCGCGGGCGATCCGGAGGTCCCTGGCCATCGCCTCTTTCACGGCGTCCGCGTAGGCCTTGGCCTTCAGCAGCGAATGGACGCGCGCCTTCACCTCGAGCATCTCGAAGGGCTTCGCCAGGTAGTCGTTGCCGCCCGCCTCGAACCCCCGCGCCTTGTCCGTGACGTCCTCCAGCGAACTGAGGAACATCACCGGGATCTCCCTCGTCGCCTCCGCGGCGCGGATCTGCCGGCAGACCTCGTAACCGTCGATGCCGGGGGGCATCAGGATGTCGAGCAGCACGAGATCGGGCGGGTTGCGCTCGATGCTGCGCAGCGCCGCCGCGCCGTCCAGGGCCACGCTCAGCTTGTAGTGGTCGCGCAGCGCGTGCACCAGCACGTCCACGTTCGCCTTCACATCGTCGACGATCAGGATGCGGCTCTCGGAGAGATCCTTCACGGCTGCGACTCCCATCCCGTGCCGGTGAGCAGGGCGCTGATCTCGCGCGCTGCGTCTTCGAACCGATACTCGTCCGCCAGCGCGCGCGCATGCCCGACGGCGGCCCGCGCGGGCGCCGGCAGCGCCAGGCCGTCCAGCGCGCCGATCGCGTGCGCCGTGGCGTCCGGGTCTCCGTGCTCCAGCGCCTCCAGGAGTTCGCGCAGCGCGCGGCGGAGGACCGCAGGGTCGGCCGGCGCCGCGGCCGCCGGAGCGGCGGGCGTCTCCGGCGCCGGGGCCGCGGGGATCGTCGCGATCGAGCGGAAAACCACGCGGGCCTCTGCCTCGACGCGACGCGCGAGATCGGCGAGATCGCGCTCGCCCGCGCGGGCGGCCTGCTCGAGGGCCCGGGCCGCCGCCCGCAGGTCGTCGGCGCCGAGGTTGCCGGCCGCGCCGGCCAGGGCGTGCGCGGCGCGGGCGGCGCCGTCGGCATCGTGCGCGTCCGCCGCGGCCCGAAGGTCGCTGACCGTCACGGCCTGGCTCTCGGCGAACCGGATCAGCATGCGCCGCAGCGCGTCGGCGCCGATGCCCAGGCGCGCCAGCGCGCTGCTCACGTTGATGCCCTCGAGGGTCGGCGTCTGTTCCGGCGCGTCGCTCGCCGCGGCGGTGCCGGCCGTCCCGCCGCCGGGGTCGTCCTCCGTCCCGGTGGCTCTCGCCGACTCGGGCAGCCACATGCGGAGCGTGGCCGCGAGCGCCGTGCGGTCGATGGGCTTGATCACGTAGTCGTTCATGCCCGCCTCGAGGCACGCGTCGAGGTCCTGCCTCATGGCGTTGGCGGTCATGGCGATGATCGGCATGTCGCGGAGCGCCGGGTCGGCCCGGATGGCCCGCGTGGCGGCGAGCCCGTCCATCTCCGGCATCTGCATGTCCATCAGGACGCACACGTAACGGCCCGGGTCGGCCCGCGCCATCTCGACCGCTTCGCGCCCGTTGGCGGCGATGTCGAGCTCGATGCCGAGGCGCGAGAGCAGCTCGGAGGCCACCATCTGGTTCGCCTCGTTGTCCTCGGCGAGGAGCGCCTTCACGCCCCGGTATTCGCGCTTGAGAGGCGCGGCGTGCGTCCGGTGCACGGCCCGGCTGGCGCCGCCCTCCGCCTCGAGGATCGCGTCGAAGAACGACGAGGCCGTGATGGGCTTGGGCAGGAAGACGTTGACGCCCAGTTCGGCGCAGCGCGCCTCCTCCTCCCTGCCGGCATACGCGCTGACGACGATGATCGGGAGCGACTGCAGGCCGGGGGTCTGCCTGATGCGGGCGGCCGCGTCGAGGCCGTTCATGCCGGGCAGCATCCAGTCGATCACGACCAGGCCGAACGCGCGCCCGCCCCCGCCGACGTTCCGGCGCTCGAGCAGCGCCAGCCCGTCTTCGGCCGACGCGACCGCGACGGCCGGCACGGACCAGCCGGCGAGGAACGTCTCGATCAGCTCGCGGCTCGTCTCGTTGTCCTCGATGACGAGCACCGGCTGGCCGCGCACGCTGCCGGGCATGTCCGGGCGGGCGTACGCGTCCGTGCCCTCCGCCACGCCCAGCGTCGCGGTGAACGTGAAGGTGGCGCCCGCGCCGGCCGCGCTGACCACCGTGAGGTCGCCGCCCATCATCCGGGCGAGGCGCCTGCTGATGGCCAGCCCGAGCCCCGTCCCGCCGTACTTGCGCGACGTCGAGGTGTCGGCCTGGCTGAACGCCTCGAACAGCCGGGCCTGCTGCTCCGGCGGGATCCCGATGCCCGTGTCGCGCACCGTGACGGCCACCTGGACCCGATTGGCCGCGCCGCCCTCGCCCGCCTCCGGCGCGTCCCGTCTCGCCACCCGCACCGCCACCTCGCCGGCCTCCGTGAACTTGAACGCGTTGCC
>JBLMXT010000122.1:0-4315 GCA_050257915.1 Deltaproteobacteria bacterium | reverse complement strand
CTTCTTGCCGCGACCACGCCCCTTGGGCGCGGCCACGACCACCTCTTCGACGAACGAGTCCCAGGCGCCGCAGTCGGGGCAGTGGCCCAGCCACTTGGCCTCCCGGCGGCCGCACTCGCCGCACGTGAAGACGGTCGTCGTCTTCGCCATCGCTCTCAGCGGCTCCCGCCGTGCGCAGGCGCGGGCGCCGTCACCGCGGTCTCAGGCGCCCGCGGACGCGCCGCCGGCGTCGGGCCCGTCGCTCTCGCCGCCGGACGGCGGGCCGGCCGAGCCGACGCCCTGCGACACCGGCTCGTCCAGGCCGACCATCGGCAGCTCGACGCTGCCGCCGACGACCTCGCCGTTCACGGTGAGCACGGTGTCTTCGTTCTGGCCGTCGACGATCACCACGGTGCCCTCGGGGAACGCCCGCTCGAGCATCGCGTCGCTGAGCTTGTCCTCGATGTACCGCTGGATGGCGCGGCGCAGCGGGCGCGCGCCGAGCATGGGGTCGTAGCCCTTCTCGACGAGCACGTCGCGACCGGCGTCGGTGAGCTGGATGTCCACACCGCTGACGGCGAGCTGCTGCCGCAGCCGCGAGATCATCAGGTCGACGATCCTGGCGATCTCCTCGCGCTCCAGCTTGTGGAACACGATGACCTCGTCGACCCGGTTGAGGAACTCGGGCTTGAACACGCGCTTGAGCTCGCCGGTGATGCGACCCTTCATGTCGTCGTAGGTCATGCCCTTGTTGGCGGTCTGCGTGAAGCCCAGCGGCGTGTCCTTGGTGATCATCTCCGCGCCGATGTTGCTGGTCATGATCAGGATCGCGTTGCGGAAGTCGACGGTGCGGCCCTGCGAGTCGGTGAGGCGACCGTCTTCGAGGATCTGCAGCAGGATGTTGAACACGTCCGGGTGCGCCTTCTCGATCTCGTCGAAGAGGATCACGCTGTACGGCTTGCGGCGCACGATCTCGGTGAGCTGGCCGCCCTCGTCGTGCCCGACGTACCCGGGCGGCGATCCGACCAGACGCGACACGGAGTGCTTCTCCATGTACTCGCTCATGTCGATCTGCACGAGGTGGTCCTCGTCGCCGAAGAGGAAGGCGGCCAGCGTGCGGGCCAGCTCGGTCTTGCCCACGCCGGAGGGGCCGAGGAAGATGAAGGAGCCGGTGGGACGCCGGCGGTCCTTGAGCCCGGCTCTGGCCCGGCGGATCGCCTTGCTGACGGCGCGCACCGCCGGATCTTGGCCGATGAGCCTCCCGTGCAGCTCGTCCTCCATGCGCAGGAGCTTCTTGGTCTCGGCCTCGGTGATCTTGACCACGGGGATGCCGGTCCACATGCTGACGATCTCGGCGATCTCGTCCTCGCCGATGCTGGCGCGCATACCCTCGTCGCTGGTCTTCCAGGCGTCCTCGAGCTCGAGCTTGCGGTGGCTCAGCTTGCGCTCCTTGTCGCGCAGGTTGGCCGCCTTCTCGAACTCCTGCGCCTCGATCGCCGCCTCCTTCTCCTTGCGCACCGAGGAGATCTCCTCCTCGAGTTCGCGGTAGCTGGGCGGCGCCGTCATGGTGCGGATGCGCATGCGGCTGGCGGCCTCGTCGATGAGGTCGATGGCCTTGTCGGGCAGGAAGCGGTCGCTGATGTAGCGGTCCGCCAGTTCCGCCGCCGACGTGAGCGCCTCGTCGGTGATGCGGATGCGGTGGTGGGCCTCGTAGCGGTCGCGGAGGCCTTTGAGGATCTCGACCGTCTCCTCGACCGACGGCTCGGCCACCTTGATCTGCATGAAGCGCCTCTCCAGCGCGGCGTCGCGCTCGAGGTACTTGCGGTACTCGTCCAGGGTCGTGGCGCCGACGGTCTGCAGCTCGCCGCGCGCCAGCGCCGGCTTGAGGATGCTGGCGGCGTCGATGGCGCCCTCCGCGGCGCCCGCGCCGACGAGGTTGTGGAGCTCGTCGATGAACAGGATGATGTCGCCCGTCTCGCGGATCTCCTTCATGACCTTCTTGAGGCGCTCCTCGAACTCACCGCGGTACTTGCTGCCGGCGACGAGCGCGGCCAGGTCGAGCGTCCACACCTGCTTGCCCTTGAGCAGCTCGGGGACCTCGTGGTTGGCGATGCGCTGGGCGAAGCCCTCGACGATGGCCGTCTTGCCGACGCCCGGCTCGCCGATGAGCACGGGGTTGTTCTTGGTGCGCCGGCTGAGGATCTGCATGACGCGCTCGATCTCGGTCTGTCGGCCGATGCACGGGTCGAGCTTGCCCTCCTCGGCGAGCTTGGTGAGGTTGCGGCCGAACTGGTCGAGCACCTTGGCGGCGCGCTTGCCCTCGGCGCCGCCGCCGCCCTGCGAGCTGCGGCGGCCGGGGCCGCTGAGCGCGCGCATGACCTCGCCGCGGATCTTCTCGGGCTCGGCGTCAAGGTCGAGCAGGATGCGCGCGGCGACGCCCTCGTCCTCGCGCACGAGGCCGAGGAGGATGTGCTCGGTGCCGATGTAGTTGTGGCCGAGGCTGAGCGCCTCACGCAGCGCCAGCTCGAGGACCTTCTTGGCGCGCGGCGTGAAGGGGATCTGGCCCTGCGGCGACTCCTCGCCCGAGCCGACGATACGGACGACCGCAGCGCGGACCTCCTCGACCGACACCTCGAGGCCGTCGAGCACGCGCGCGGCGACACCCTCCTCCTCGCGCAGCAAGCCGAGCAGCAGGTGCTCGGTGCCGATGTAGTTGTGCTTGAGGGAACGGGCCTCTTCTTGCGCGAGGACCACGACCTGTCTGGCGCGTTCGGTGAAGCGTTCGAACATGCGGCCACTCCTTCGCGATACGGGAACCGTCGGGGTCGTCGGGGGGACAAGGACGGCTTCCGGTGCTTGCTCTCAGTCTCCGGGATACCCGCTCTCGCCCAACCGGAGACACGACGTGGGTCTATGGTACCCGATTCCCCGCGCGACGCGACCCCGCCGGGACGCTCGTCCGGCCAGTATGATGTGGGCCACGGAGAGGCCGCGCCACGAGGAGAGGAGCCTGCACATGCGTCGCATCATCACCTGGTCGGTACGCGGCAGGCACCCCTGGATCGTGATCGCCGCCTGGATCGTGGTCGCCGGTCTGCTCTCCATGGGACCCAAGCTCGCCAGCGTGACCAGCAACGACGCCTCCAGGTCCCTCGCGGCGACCGTCGAGAGCAAGCGCGCGGACGCGCTGCAGCAGGCCTCGTTCCCCGACGCCAAGGGCACGCCGGTGATCGTCGTCTACAGCTCGGACGAGCCGCTCACCGCCGCCGACAAGGCGGCGATCGGCGCCGGCGAGGAGTGGCTCATGGGCGGCGCCGAGCCCGTCAACAGCGCCCGCATCGAGTACTCTCCCGACGGCAAGGGCGCGCTCGTCTTCGCGAGCCTCGACGGCAACCCCGGCGACGAGTCCTTCCGCGACTCCGTGCAGGCCATCCGCGACCACTTCGGCGAGAACGTGGCGGGCATGGAGGTGCGTGTCACCGGCCCCGGCGGCCTGATCACCGACGTCTATCAGATCTTCCTGAACGCGGACGTCAAGCTCCTCGTGGGCACGGTGATCCTGGTGCTGGTGCTGCTGCTCCTCATCTACCGCTCGCCCGTGCTGCCCTTCGTGCCGCTCGTCGCCGTCGGCTTCGGCTACTTCGTCGCCGGCGGCATCCTCGCGCTGGCCGCCACCGCGCTCGACATCACGCTGTCGGGCCAGGCGACCTCCCTGATGGTGATCCTGCTGTTCGGCGCCGGCACCGACTACGGCCTGCTGCTCATCTCGCGCTACCGCGAGGACCTGCGCCGTGAGAGCGACGCCCGCGTCGCCCTGGCCACGGCGCTGGGCGAGACCTGGGAGGCCATCGCCGCCAGCGGCCTGACCGTGACGCTGGCGGTGCTCACCCTGCTCTTCGCCCAGTACGGCGACTACCGCTCGTTCGCGCCGGTGCTCGGGATCGGCGTCTTCGTGACACTCATCGCCGGGCTCACGCTCATGCCGGCGCTGCTCGCCCTGCTCGGCCGGCGCGCCTTCTGGCCGCGCGTGCCCAAGCTGGGCGAGGCCACGACGCACCGCACCTGGGAGCGCGTCGCGGAATGGGTGGCGGCGGGGCCGCGGCGGGCAGCGAGCCTGGTCACGCTCATCCTCGTCGTGCTGGCCCTCGGCTGCCTCTTCTACAGCCCGCGTTTCAGCTTCACCGAGGACTTCCTCACCAGCATGCCCTCGAGCGAGGGCTACGCGCTGCTGGAGAAGCACTTCCCCAAGGGGGCGCTGGCGCCGACGACGGTGCTCATCAAGGCGCCGCAGGCGCCGCCCGAATTCGTCACCGGCATGATCACCGGCGCGCTCAAC
>JBLMXT010000121.1:0-4353 GCA_050257915.1 Deltaproteobacteria bacterium | reverse complement strand
GAGCAAGCACGTCATGGCGGGCCTGCTGACGTCGGGAGAGGACGCGCAGCTCGCCGTCGAGCTCGCCACGGCCGTCGCCGGGTCCGCCGACGAGGCGCGCCGCCGCCCGCCGCTCTCGCTCTGCGGCGGCGCGGCCGCGCTCGATGCGGCGCTCGTCTTCGCCCGGGTCGGCCTGCCCGTCGGTGTGGTCCTTGCCCCCGCGGACGCTGCCGCCGGCACACCAGGACCGCCGTCCGCACCCTCGGCGGCGGCGTGCGACGCGGTGGACGCGCCGCCGGAGCTCGGTCCCACCCTTGTCCGTCACCACGCCGGCGTGCTCGCCGGCTGCGCGGCCGTCCAGGCCGCGGTCCCCGGCGCGCCGTTCTTCTACGTCGCCGACGCGGCGGCCGCCGGGCTGCAGCCTGCCGGCCCGCAGGCGTCGCTCTTCCATCTGGCCGCCGCCCAGCTCGCGGCGCACGTGCGCCTGCCCCTCGTCGCCGGCGGCCTCCGCTCCACCAGCCACGAGCCGGACTGGCAGGCCTGCCAGCAGCACGCGTTCGCGTCGCTGAGCACGGTCGGGTCCGGCGCCGATGTGACCGGCGGAGCCGGGCTGCTCGGCGCCGCCACCGCCTTCAGCCCGCAGCAGCTCGTCATGGACACCGAGATCTTCAGCTGGAACGCGAAGATCGCGGCGGGCATCACGGTCGACGACGAGACCATGGCCCTCGAGGCCATCCGGCAGGTCGACATCTGCGGCAACTTCCTCGGCCAGCGCCACACCCGCCGGCACATGAAGGACGTGTGGCGTCCGCGGCTGCTCGACCGCAGCATGTGGGACGCGTGGGTCGCATCCGGCAGAGAGGGCGCCTACGAGAAGGCGACCGCGCTCGCGGAGCAGCTGCTGGCCGAGCACACTGCCGTGCCGCTCGGCGCAGAGGCACGCGGCGTGATCGAACGCATCGCCGCCGGACCGGGACTCTAGAGGACGCGGGCGCGAGCCCGCTGTAGCATCCGTATGCAACAGTGCATCATCGTCCCGGCGTCGCGGACGTCGGACGTAGCGGTGAAGCAGGGAGCCGCGGGGGTCAGGGGCCTCGCGGAGAAGGAGACCTCACATGATCAGAGACCGCAAGGACATACCGCGATTCAGCGGCGTCAGTGACGCCGACTGGAACGACTACCGTTGGCAGCTGCGCAACCGCCTCACCACCACCGGCGACTTCGAGGATGTGCTCAACCTCACCGACGCGCAGCGCCGGGACCTCGACGCCTGCATGGGCAAGTTCCGGGTCAGCGTCACGCCCTACTACGCGTCGCTCATGGACCCCGACGATCCGACGGATCCCGTGCGCATGCAGGGCGTCCCGACGCCGGCCGAGCTCGTCATCCACGCCGAGGACCTCGAGGATGCCGTGTCCGAGGACTTCGACTCGCCGACGCCGCGCATCACCCACCGCTACCCGGACCGCGTGCTCTTCGTCGTCACCGAGATGTGCAGCATGTACTGCCGCCACTGCACGCGTCGACGCCTCGTCGGCGGGACCGAGGACATCGTCGCCCAGAGCGAGATCGACAACGCGATCACGTACATCGAGCGCGCCACCGAGGTCCGCGACGTGCTCATCAGCGGCGGCGACCCGCTGGTCCTCAGTGACAGGCAGCTCGAGAACATCCTCGAGCGCGTGCGTGCCATCGACCACGTGGAGATCATCCGCATCGGCAGCCGCATGCCGGTCGTCTGCCCGCAGCGCATCACGCCCGAGCTGGTGGCGATGCTGCGCAAGTACCAGCCGATCTACTTCAACACGCACTTCAACCACCCGCAGGAGTTCACCGACGAGAGCAAGCTCGCCTGCGACCGGCTCAACGACGCCGGCATCCCGATGGGGAACCAGACGGTCCTCATGCGCGGCATCAACGACGACGCCAGGGTGATGAAGAAGCTGTCGCACAGGCTGCTGGAGTACCGCGTCAAGCCCTACTACTACTATCAGTGCGACCTGGCTCAGGGCACGGCGCACTTCCGCACCAGCGTCGCCAAAGGCATCGAGATCTACGAGAGCCTGCGCGGCCACACCACGGGCTTCGGCGTGCCCACATACATCATCGACGCCATCGGAGGCGGCGGGAAGACGCCCGTGTTCCCCAACTACATCATCAGTCAGGCGCCCGGCCAGATCATCCTGCGCAACTACGAGGGCGTGATCAGCAAGTACACGGAGCCCGACGATTACGTCGAGGGCCAGTGCCACTGCGAGGGGTGCGACGAGGATCGCGAGCGTCTGGGGGTGGCGGGCATGTTCGACGCATCACACGGGCCGACGCTCAGCGAAGTCTGGGACGCGCGCATGCAGAAGGTCGTCGACCGCAAGAACCGCATGGCCGACGTGTTCGGCCCGGCCAAGGTCTGACGGCGGGCCGGGGTCTGAGCGCGCAGGCCGAGGGGTAGGACCGGGAGGCGCATCGGCGATAGAGTCGTCGGTGGGCGGGCGGCCGGATGCCTCGCCTCCGCGACCCCATTGACCAAGGAGAGAACGTGCCGAAAGTCTTCGTCGAGCCCATCGGCATCACGCTGACAGTCGACGAGCAGCAGAACCTGCTCGAGGGCCTCGTCCGCGCTCAGATCGACATCCCCACCGACTGCGCCGGCCGCGGCACCTGCGGCAAGTGCCTCGTGCGTCTGGGCTCGGGAGAGCTCACGACGCCGACGGAGCGCGAGCTCAAGCGGATCCCGGAGAAGCTGCGCGCCGAGGGTTGGCGCCTGGCCTGCCAGGCGTACCCCCGATCGGCGCGCGTCAGCATCGAGGTGCGCGGCACCGCCGGGCAGCGGCGCATCCTCACCACGTCCAAGCTCACGCACGGCGCCGCGCACCCGGCCGTCTGCACCCGGTCCCTGCAGCTCGAGCCGCCGACGCTGGCCGACAAGCGCTCCGACCTGGAGCGTCTGGACGAGGGCCTCGGCGGCGTCGAGGTCCCGCTGCACGTGCTCGAGGAGCTCCCCGCTACGCTGCGTGACGGCAAGTGGAAGGTCACCGCCACCCTCTACGGCAAGCGCGTCATCGACGTGCACCCGGGCGAACGCGAGCGCGAGTGTTACGGGGTGGCCGTGGACATCGGCACGTCCAAGGTCATCGCCTACCTGTTCGACCTCCGCCACGGCACGATGATCGACCAGGAAGCCATCGAGAACCCGCAGATGCGCTACGGCGAGGACGTCATCAGCCGGATCGCGCACGCGTCGCAGAACCACGAGACGGCAGAGCTCGCAGCGGCCGTGCGCGGCGGCGTCAACGCCAACCTGGCGGTCCTGTACGAGCGTCAGGACGTGCACCCCAACCACGTGTGCGACATGACCGTCGTCGGCAACACGGCGATGCACCACCTCGCCCTCGGCCTGTCTCCCGTCGGCCTCGGCCAGGCGCCGTTCGCGCCGGCGGCGGCCGAGCCGCTCACGCTGCGCGCGAGCGAGCTCGGTATCGACATGAACCCGGACGGCGGCGTGCACTTCCCGCCGCCGATCGCCGGGTTCGTCGGCTCGGACGCGCTCGCCGTCGTCGCGGCGACGCACCTCGCGGGCAAGAAGCGGCCGAGCATGGCGATCGACATCGGCACCAACACGGAGATCGCCCTCGCCCACGACGGCCGCGTCACCGTCACGAGTTGCGCGTCCGGCCCCGCGTTCGAGGGCTACCAGATCCGCAACGGCATGAAGGCCGTCGCCGGCGCCATCGAGCGTGTCAAGATCGATGCCGCCGGCGAGCCCACCCAGCTCGCCACCATCACGGGAGCCGAGCCCATCGGCATCTGCGGCTCCGGGGTCGTGGATCTGCTCGCCGGGCTCGTGCACGCCGGCGTCGTCGACAGGAGCGGGCGCATGCAGGCCGGCCACCCGCGGGTACGCAAGGGAGAAGAGGGCGTCGAGTACCTGCTGACCACCGGCCCGCACGGCGACATCGTCTTCACCCAGCACGACGTGCGCAGCCTGCAGCTCGCGAAGGGGGCCATCCATTCGGGCTGGGAGTTGCTGATGGAGAGTCTCGACGTCCCGCTGGAGCGACTCGACACCGTGTACATCGCAGGCGCGTTCGGCAACTACCTCGACCTGGCCGCGGCGCAGTACCTCGGCCTGTTCCCGCCGGTCGCCACCCGGCGCGTCGCGTTCGTCGGCAACGCCGCCGGCGTCGGCGCCCAGATGGCCCTCATCGACGTGAGGGCGCGGCGCCGGATGGCCCGCGTGCGCGACCGCATCGAGTTCCTGGACCTCGCCACGGACAAGCGCTTCCTGGATGTCTTCTCCAGTCGCCTCGGCTTCGCCAGCGATTGACCGCCGACTCCGCGGCTACGCGGAGATCGCGTCGTCGTCGCTGATCCTCG
>JBLMXT010000120.1:0-4314 GCA_050257915.1 Deltaproteobacteria bacterium | reverse complement strand
CCTCGAAGCGCGTGGTGACGAGCGCCGGGTCGAGGTCCGGATGGCTGAACGCCGGGTCCTTCTCGAGCACGCGCTTGAGCACCACCTGCTTGCCGGTCGCCAGCGTGATGTCGTCGGCGTTCTGCTTGAGCAGCTTGCCCACGCCGGACCCCACGGTGCCGTACCCCAGGAGCCCGATGCCTATCTTGTCCACTGCCTCAGCCCTCCGGTCGTGAGGTCGTCACGGGACGAGCGGGCGCTGCAGGCGCAGCACGTCGTCCCAGGTCTCCCGCTCGATGATGACGCGCGCCCGGCCGTCCCCGACCAGGACCACGGCCGGGCGCGGGGGCGCGTTGTAGTTGTTGGCCATGGCGTACCCGTAGGCGCCGGTGCCCGGCGTGACGAGGACGTCGCCGGGCTCGGGCGGCGCGACGTACACGTCGCGTACCAGCACGTCGCCCGACTCACAGTGCTTGCCGGCGACGGTGACCACCTCGGTCGCCGGCACCTCCGCCTTGTTCGCCAGCATGGCCTCGTACCTGGAGTCATAGAGCATCGGCCGCAGATTGTCGCTCATGCCGCCGTCCACGGCGACGTAGGTGCGCACGCCGGGGATGACCTTGACCGTGCCGACCGTGTAGGCGGTCACGGCGGCCTTGCCGGCGATGCTCCTCCCCGGCTCGACGAAGAGCCGCGGCATCGGGAGGCCGTGCTTCTCGGCCCCGTCGCGCACCGCGCTCACGCTGACCTCGGCGAACTCCGCGATGGAGCTGGGCTGGTCGGCCGAGGTGTAGCGGATGCCGAGGCCGCCGCCGATGTTGAAGATGCGGCAGGCGAAGCCGAACGAGCGGCGCCACCCGTCGATGGCGATGAAGAGGACCTCGACCTCGCGCCGGTACGAGTCGAGCTCGAAGATCTGCGAGCCGATGTGCGCGTGCACGCCGACGAGCTCGAGGTGGGGCGCGTCCTTGACGCGGCGCACCGCCTCGTGCGCGAGCCCGTCGGCCAGCCCGAACCCGAACTTGCTGTCCTGCTGGCCGGTCTGGATGAAGTCGTGCGTGTTGGGGCGCACGCCCGGGGTGACGCGCACGAGCACGTCCTGGGCGCGGCCGCGGGCGGCCGACGCCGCCTCCAGCCGCTCGATCTCCTCGAACGAGTCGACCACGAAGTGCCCGATGCCGGCATCCAGACCGGCCTCGATCTCGGCTACCGACTTGTTGTTGCCGTGGAAGTAGATGCGCGCGGCGGGGAACCCCCCGGCCAGCGCCGCGGCCAGCTCGCCGCCGGTCGCCACGTCCAGCGACAGGTCCTCCTGCGCGACCAGCTCCGCCATCGCGCGACAGCTGAACGCCTTGCTCGCGTAGACGATCTCGTAGAGGTCGGTGCGCGCGCTGAAAGCGGCGTGGTAGGCGCGGCACTGGTCGCGCAGCGTCCGCTCGTCGTAGATGAACAGTGGCGTGCCGTACTCACGGGCGAGGTCGATGACGTCGCAGCCGCCGATCTCGAGATGGCCGGCGGCGTTGTGCGCGCTGGTGTGCGGGTAGATGAGCGTGTGCGTCACGTGCCGGCCTCGCTCAGTCCGTCCGCCTCGGGCCCCTCCGGGCCGGCGGTCGCTCAATGGCTCTTCCGTGCATCAGTCCGTCCGCCTCGGGACCCTCCGGGCCGGCGGTCGCTCAATAGCTCTTCCGTGCATTAGTACTCGATCCCGGGGCGCGCCTGGACGCCGGCGTCGAAGTAGTGCTTGAGCGGCCGCATCTCCGTGGCCAGGTCGGCCGCCGCAACGAGCTCCTCCGGCGCGCGGCGGCCGGTGATGACCAGCTCCACGGCCGCGGGCTTCGCGGCGATGAGCTCCAGGACGCTGCTCACGGGGACGAGCTCGAAGAACACCGCGGTCACGAGCTCGTCGAGCACCACGAGGTCGTAGTCACCGCTCTCCACGAGCGCCCGCGCGCGGCTGAAGCCTTCGGCCGCGGCCGCGCGGTCCTCGTCGCTGACCTTGCCCGCGAGCACCCAGTGGTCGAGCCCGCACTGCTCGACCGGCACCCCCAGCTTCCTGAGGCTGACGATCTCGCCCCAGTTGGGATCGGCCTTCATGAACTGGAGCACGGCCGGCCGCAGGCCCTGCCCGAGGGCGCGCAGCACCAAGCCGAGCGACGCTGTGGTCTTGCCCTTGCCGTCGCCCGTGTACAGCTGCACGTAGCCGCGCGCGAGTGGGCTCACGTCCTGGTCACTTCCCGTAGTCGTAGAAGCCGGAACCGCTCTTGCGCCCGAGCTTGCCGGCGGCGACCAGCTCACCCAGGGCCGGGCTCGGCGCGTAGCCGGCGTCGCCGAGCTCGCGCTCCAGGGTCTCGAGGATGGCCTTGGTCGTGTCGAGCCCGACGAGGTCGGCGAGCGCGAGCGGGCCCATGGGCCAGTTGGCGCCGAGCTTCATGCCGGTGTCGATGTCCTCGGCGCTGGCCACACCCTCGTGGTAGGCGTCGGCCGCCTCGTTGATCATCGGGAAGAGGATGCGGTTGACGACGAAGCCGGGCGAGTCCGTCACGGTGATCGCCGTCTTGCCGACGGCCTCGGCGAAGCTCCTGGCCGCGGACAGCGTCTCGTCGCTGGTCTGCGCGCCGCGCACGACCTCGACGAGCGCCATCATCGGCACGGGATTGAAGAAGTGGATGCCGACGAAGCGCGCCGGTTCCGTCACGAAGGCGGCGAGCTTGCTCACCGAGAGACTCGAGGTGTTGGTCGCGAGGATGGCGTCGGGGCGCAGCGTCGCCGCCGCCTTCGCGAAGAGGCCCTGCTTGAGCTCCATCGACTCCGGCGCCGCTTCGATGAACAGGTCGGCGCCGGCGCCGGCGGCCATGTCGGTGCTGGTGCTGATGCGCGCGAGGGCTGCGTCGCGGGCTCCCGCCTCCATACGGCCCTTCTCGACCAGCCTGCCGAGTCCCTTCTCGATCCCAGCCATGCCCCGGGCGATGAACTCGTCGGCGACGTCGATCATGACGACCTCGAGACCGGCGACGGCCGACACCTGGGCGATGCCGGCGCCCATCTGGCCGGCGCCCGCGACGAGCAGCTTGCTGACGCTCACGGTGGTCCTCCTCGTGTTTGCGGCGCGCGAGCCCGTCAGGGGGCCGCGCGCGCCGGTGTCGTGTCGGGACGCGAGAGGACAATGCTACCGCAGGGCGCCTGACGCCGTACACGCGGCCGCCGCCTCAGTCCCGCCTGTGACGAGGCCGGAACGACAGGACCAGTCTGGTCCTGTTACCATGGACGCATGACAGTCCCGCCCAAGATCGTCAGCTGCGAGGTGCTCCGCAACGAGATCGAGGCCGTGCTCGAGCGAGACGGCCGCGAGCTCGAGGTCGAGTTCGTCGACGGCGCGCTGCACGACTACCCGGACAGACTGCGCGCCGCGCTGCAGGAGCGCATCGACGGCACGCCGGGCGACTGCGACATCTACCTCTCCTGCGCCCGCTGCAGCAACGGCACCGTCGGCCTCAGGGGCGGCGACCACCGCCTGGTCCTGCCGGCGGCCGACGACTGCATCTCGCTGTTGCTGGGGTCGCGCGCCCGCTACCTGGAGGAGCACGGCGCCCAGCCCGGGACGTACTACTACACGCGCGGGTGGGTCGACTTCATCGACGACCCGTACAAGGAGTACCTGGCGATCGTCCCCAAGTACGGGGAGGAGAAGGCGGCTTACGTCGCGCGGCTCATCATGGAGCACTACACGCGCGTCGCCGTGATCGAGACGCCGGGGGTCAAAGGGCTCGAGGACAAGCGCGAGTACCTCGAGACGGTGAGCCGGTTCTACGACTTGCCGCTGGAGCGGCTCACCGGGTCGCTGCGCTTCCTCGAGAAGCTGGTGAGCGGGCCGCACGACGAGGAGTTCATCGTCGTCGAGGCCGGCGACGAGCTCGACGAGGCGCGCTTCTGGGCGCTCTCCGGCGTCTGACGCCGGCGTGACGGCACACCTGGTCCGCGGCGTCGGGGCCGGCTCGTCGGCGCCCCGTCGTCAGCTCGCCTGCGGAGGCTGATCAGCCGTCGCCGGAGGGCTTCTTGCCCGCCGCCGGCTTCTTGCCCGCCGCCGGCTTCTTGCCCGCCGCCGGCTTCTTCTTCGCCGAGGGCTTCCTCTTCGCCGGAGGCCTGCTCTTCGCCGGCTCGGCCGGCGCGTCCGCCTTCTTCCTCGCGGCCGGCCGCCTCTTCGCGGGCCGCGTCTCCGGCGCCGGCTCTGCCCCCTCCGCCGGCGCCGCCTCGGCAGCCGCTTCTCCCGGAGCCTCAGCGGCCGGCTCAGCGTCGGCAGGCTCGCCGGCCGGCTCCGCCGCGGCCTCGCCGGCGGCC
>JBLMXT010000119.1:0-3362 GCA_050257915.1 Deltaproteobacteria bacterium | reverse complement strand
GCTCGCGTTGTGCGTGGTATGCCCGGCTGTGGGCGGCCGGCACCCCTCCGCCCGGTCGGGCGTGCACGGTCACCCTTCAGATCTTTCACGAGTGTTTGGGTTTCATTCACGATCGGTCACGCCCGGACCGCTCAGCGCCCTTGACACAGGCTCGACTGGTCGTAGGATGCGATCATCTTTGAACGGTAGTGATTGTTGATGATTGATGGCCCGCAGGCGTAAGACTTCAAAGGGAGAGCAGGTGGCCACACCGGCGCCGCGCGAGATGTTGCCCGCAGAACGCCGCGCGCGCATCGTCTCCTCACTCAAGTACCAGCACGCCGTCCGCGTGCCGGCCCTGAGCGAGGACCTCGGCGTCTCGGAGATCACCATCCGCCGCGACCTGCTCCTGCTCGAGCAGGAGGGCGTGCTCGACCGCACCTACGGCGGCGCCGTCCTCAAGAAGCAGGTGGCTGCGGAGACACGCTGGGAGGAGGCCGCCGCGGTCAACGCCGCGCAGAAGGACGCCATCGCCGCGGCCGCCGCCGAGATGATCGAGCCGCAGGACACCGTGTTCTTCGGCTCGGGCACCACCGTCGTCGGCATCCTGCGCCACGTCGACCCCGAGCTCGAGGCGCGCGTGGTCACGCACAGCCTCGCCGTGGCCGCCGAGGCTCGCGGCCTCAGCCTCGAGGTACTCTTCCTGGGCGGTCTGTACCGGCCACAACTCGACGCCGTCGAAGGCACCTGGCCGCTGGACATGATCAATCAGGTGTACGCCGACAAGGCGTTCCTCGGCGCCGACGGCCTGGACGTGCGCGCGGGGCTCACCTCGCCGAGTATGGCGGCGGCGACCGTCGAGCTGGCGATGATCCGCCGCACGCGCGGCGAGGTGATCGTGCTGGCCGACTCCAGCAAGATCGGAGTGGTCGGCCCGCTCGTCATCTGCCCGCTCGACCAGATCGACGTGGTGCTGGTCGACGACGGCATCGACCCCGCGGTCGTCAAGCAGATCCAGCGCGCCGGGCCCCAGTGCGAGGTGGTCCCGGCGTGAAGGTCCCCGCGAAGACGAAGAAAGGGTGGACGAGGTGGCATCGGTCGAGCATCTGACGCCGGAGGCGGCGATCGCCCGCATCTCCGACTGGGAAGGCCTGGAGGTGGCGTTCGAGACGCTGGGCGGCGGCATCACCAACCACAACTACGTCGTGACCGTGAGCGGCCGCCCGGACCTGCCCTGGGGCGGCAAATACGTGATGCGCATCCCGGGACGGGGGACCGACTACTTCATCGACCGCGAGCGCGAGCACCGCAACGCCGTCGCCGCAGCCGAGGCCGGCGTCACCCCGCCCATCCTGTACCTGCTGGAGCCCGAGATGTGCACCGTGGTGCCCTTCATCGAGGGCGAGACGATGCACCCGGAGGACCTCGCCGGCCATCCCGACCGGCTGGAGAAGGTCGTGGACATCATGAAGGCCTACCACGAGAAGGCGACCTTCGCGAACGAGATCCACGTGTTCGACATGATCCGCGAGTACCTGGAGATGGCGCGCGGCGTCGACGCGCGCTTCCCCGACGACATGGACTGGATGCTCGGCCTGGGCGACAGGATCGAGCAGGCGATGCAGCGCGACAAGCCTGCGCCCGTCGCCTGTCACTGCGACCTGCTCTCCGAGAACTTCATCCTGGAGCCGGGCGGTCGCATGTGGGTGATCGACTGGGAGTACGGCGGCATGGCCGACCCGTACTTCGACCTGGGCGACTTCTGCGTCGAGCACCCCTTGTCTGACGACGAGGAACGTTTCATCATCACGCGATACTGCGGGTCCTTCCGCGAGGAGCTGTACACGAGGATGATGCTGCACAAGATCGTCGCCGACCTCTGGTGGAGCATCTGGGCCTGGATCCAGGTGCGCCTCTCGAAGATCGACTTCGACTTCCAGGACTACGGCATGAACCGGGTGGCGAGGCTGCGCGCCAATGCTGCGAGGCCCGAGTTCGAGTCGTGGCTAGCAACGGTGTAGGTGGAAATGGAGCAGCGCATGAACGATGACGGCACGCGCCCGGCCGGTGAGATGGGACCGGACGTCGGCATGGGCAAGGTCGACCCGGAGATGGCTCGTGCGTTCCAGGAGGAGGCTCTCCGCGTCGTCAAGGCCGGCGAGGAAGTGGGCGTGCACCTGCGCGTCATCGGGGCGCTCGCCTTCTGGCATCACTGCCCCGAGTACGGCTTTCTCCAGGAGAAGCTGAACCGGGTGTACACGGACATCGACTTCGCAGGCTACGGCAAGCAGAACAGCGCCATCCGCAAGCTGTTCGTCTCCCTCGGCTACGACGAAGACCTCGAGATCAACGCCTTCCACGCCGAGGGCGGCCGGCTGATCTTCAACAACCCCACCAGCCACATCCACGTCGACGTCTTCATGGACAAGCTGGACTTCTGCCACCCCATCCCGTGGAAGGGCCGGCTCGAGGTCGACTCGCCGACGATCCCGCTCGCCGAGCTGCTGCTCGAGAAGATGCAGATCGTCAAGATCAACGAGAAGGACATCATCGACACGATCATGCTGCTGCTCGAGCACGAGATCTGCGCCGACGACGAGGACCACATCAACGCGCAACACGTGAGCAAGCTGTGCGCCGGCGAGTGGGGCCTGTGGCGCACCACGACGATGAACCTCGAGAAGGTGCGCGACTACCTGCCGCACCTCGACCTGGACGAGGCGCACAAGCAGGTCGTGACCACGCGCGTCGCCGAGTTGATGAGCGCCATGGACGACTACCCCAAGGGCACGCGCTGGAAGCTGCGCGCCCGGGTGGGCGACAAGGTCAAGTGGTACAACGAGATCGACTAGGGGCGGACGTATGGGACTCTTCAGCAAGAAAAGCGGCGGGACCGGCAAGCGCGTCCGCATCTTCTACATGACCGACGTGCACGGGTCGGAGCGCACGTACCGCAAGTTCGTGAATGCGGCCAAGTTCTACAAGGTCGACCACCTGGTCATGGGCGGCGACATCGAGGGCAAGTTCCTCGTGCCGATCGTGGACGAGGGCGGCGGGCACTACCGCGTCACGTTGCAGGAAGAGCTCTTCCACCTCAATGGCGACGACGAGCTTCAGGGCATCAAGGACCGCATCGAGACGCTCGGCTTCTACTACGTCATCGTGGGTGAGGACGAGATCCGCGCCATGCAGGAGGACCAGAGCCTCGTCGACGCGGCCTTCAAGAAGGAGGCACACGCGCGGCTCGAGCGCTGGATCGACCTGGCCGACGAGCGCCTCGCCGGCACCGACATCAAGATGTACGTGACCGGCGGAAACGACGACCCGCAGGAGCTCATCGACACGCTCGAGGAGAAGCAGAGCGAGCGCGTCATCAACTGCGA
>JBLMXT010000118.1:0-2855 GCA_050257915.1 Deltaproteobacteria bacterium | reverse complement strand
CCGATGACGACCTCGCGCATTGACGTGCTCCCTCCGTGACGCGTTGGTGTGCGAGCCTGCTCAGTACCAGCAGGGTAGCACGGGCTCTCTCGGACGGTCGACCGTGCGTGCGCCCGCCGCGCGGGCCCGAGTGCCTGCATAGGCACTCTGAAACGGTCTCTACAACGGAGATACATCTCGGCGCCTTCTCCGCGCCGACCCGTCGCACGACTCTACAATGGAGATACGCGAATAGAGCGACCAGACAGCGGCCTCCGACCCTCCGCGAGACTCCCTCGCTCGGGAGTCGAGGCCGCCCGGCGTGCGATAGCATGGACCGGTTGACCCGACCGACGTGATCCCGAGGAGTGGACGATGCTCGACGTGAAGATGGTGCGCACCGATCCGGACGCGGTCCGCAGGGCCCTGGAACGGCGGGGCGACCCCACGTCGTCGTTGGACGAGTTCCTCGCCGTGGAGGAGCGCCGCCGGCAGCTGCTCACCGAGGTCGAGAGCCGGCGCGCCGAGCGCAAGCGGGCGAGCGACGAGATCGCCGCCGTCAAGAAGGCGGGCGGCGACGCCGGCGAGGCGATCGCCGCCATGCGCGCCCTCGGCGACCAGATCAAGGAGCACGAAGGGACGCTCGCGGAGACGGAGGAGCGCCTCAAGGCCATGCTCCTGGAGCTGCCCAACATCCCGCTGCCGGACGTGCCCGACGGCGGCGAAGAGGACTCTGTCGTGCTGCGCAAGGTCGGCGAGCCCCGGCAGTTCGACTTCGAGCCCAAGGACCACCTCGACCTGGGCCTCGCGCTCGACCTCATCGACATGGAGCGCGCGGCCAAGGTGAGCGGCTCGCGCTTCGCCTACCTCAAGGGCGACCTCGTCATGTTGCAGTTCGCCCTCGTCAGCTACGCGCTCGGCGTGATCCAGAGAAAGGGCTTCCGCCCCGTCATCCCTCCGGTGGTCGTGCGCGAGGAGGCCATGTACGGCACCGGCTTCTTCCCCACCGACCGCGCCCAGGTGTACGAGACGGTGGACGGCGACTGCCTGGTCGGCACCAGCGAGGTCCCGCTGGCGGCGATGCACATGGAGGAGTTCCTCGACGAGGCGACGTTCCCGATCCGCTACGCCGGCTACTCCACGTGCTTCCGGCGCGAGGCCGGCGCCGCCGGCCGCGACACGCGCGGCATCCTGCGCGTGCACCAGTTCGACAAGGTCGAGATGTTCAGCTTCTGCGCGCCCGAGCAGAGCGCGGCCGAGCACCAGGTCATCCTCTCGGCCGAGGAGGCGATCCTGCAGGGCCTCGGCATCCCCTACCAGGTGGTGAACATCGCCGCCGGCGACCTCGGTGCCCCGGCGGCGCAGAAGTTCGACTGCGAGGCGTGGCTCCCGGGCCAGCAGCGCTACCGGGAGCTCACCAGCTGCAGCAACTGCACCGACTACCAGGCGCGGCGGCTCAACACGCGCTTCCGCACGGAGAAGGGGCCGCGCTTCGTGCACACGCTCAACGGCACCGGCGTGGCCGTCGGCCGCACGCTCATCGCCATCATGGAGAACTACCAGCAGGCCGACGGCTCCATCGCGGTGCCGGAGGTCCTGCGGCCGGGGCTGGGCAAGGACGTCATCGGCGCCTGAGCCCCCAGGATGGGCGATCCGCGCCAAGAGACCGCAGACGCCACGAGGGGACGGCGATGAGGTGGTCGCCGTCCCCTCGGTCCGTCCGCGCGTGCCCGGTCTACTTGACCGACCCGGCGAGCAGCCCCTGGACGAAGTACCGCTGGAAGGCGAAGAACACCACCAGCGGGATCGCCAGGGAAAGGAACGCCGCCGGGGCGATCACGTCGATGTTGGCGCCGAACTGGCGCAACTGCGTGAAGATGGCCACGGTGATCGGCTGCGTGTTGCGGGCCAGCGAGAGCGCGACGATGAGGTCGTTCCAGGTCCACAGGAACTGGAAGATCGCCAGCGAGGCGATCGCCGGCCAGCTCAACGGCAGGATCAGCCGGGTGAAGATGCGGATCTCGGACGCGCCGTCGATGCGCGCCGCCTCGAGCAGTTCTCCCGGGATCCCGACGAAGAAGTTGCGTAACAGGAAGATCGCCAGCGGGAGCCCGAACGCGGTGTGGAACAGGATCAGGCCCGGGATGGTGTCGAAGAGGCGCAGCGCGTCGTACAGGGAGAAGATGGGGATCAGCGCCATCTGCAGCGGCACGACGATCATCGCGACAACGGCGATGAACAGCCAGTCTCTCCCGGGAAAGTCGATCCAGGCGAACGCGTAGCCGGCCAGCGCCGCGATGATGATCGGCAGGATGGTGGCGCCGATCGCGATCCACACGGTAGTGACCAGGGCGCTGGTGATCGCCTGGTTGGCGAAGATCCCACGGTAGTTTTCCAGCGTCATCTGGCCCGGGTTGGTGATCGCGTACCACCACCCCTCCGAGGAGATCAGATCGGGCGGCAGCAGCGACGTGAACAGCAGGCCGATGGTCGGGATCAGCCAGGCGACCCCGATGACGACGAGCAGGATGTTGACGGGGGCCCACTGGAGGGCGCGCACCAGACTGCGCCCTGCGCCCCCGCGCTGGGTGGCGTCCCGCGGCCGCGCGAGCGGCTCGCCGAGGTCACCGGTCGCGGTAGCCATCAGGCCTCCCTTCTGAAGCGGCGGACGTTCAGCAGCAGCACCGGGATCACGAGGATGAACAGGAACACGGCGATCGCCGAGCCCAGGCCGAAGTTGTTGACGCCGCCGAACGCCGTCCGCCACATGGCGAGGGCGATCACGTTGGCGTCGTCCTGCACTGAGGCCGGAGCCACGGACAGCACGATGTCGAAGACCTTGAGCACGTTGATGATCATGGTGATGAAGACGACGC
>JBLMXT010000117.1:0-3624 GCA_050257915.1 Deltaproteobacteria bacterium | reverse complement strand
GGCGTGCCCGTGACCCGGACGCCGGCCTTCACGAGCGCCTGCTTCATGAGCCCGGCCGCGTAGGTCGCCGGAGCGCTCACGCGGTTGCCGTCGCGAAGGCCCTGATTGCCGGAGAGGGCGGAGAGCGGGCCGCACTCGAGCTGCAGCCCATCCTTCCACGACGGCACGGTCCTGAGCTTGTCGAACCAGGACGCGTCGCCGAGGATCCGGCCGCGGACCTTCCTCACGCCCTCGCCTTTGAGGACTCTGGCGAACGTCTCGAACGACGCGGTCGTCATGCCGAACACGTCCTGCTGGTAGGCCCGCGTCGAGAGGCTCGGGTCGCCGAGCCCGCGGAGGTAGACGTCCCCGTTCAGCACCCCGCCGGCGGCGACCGGCGCGTCCTCCGCGCAGAGCTCGGTGACGAAGCGGTGGTCGACGCCCCAGTCCAGGATCGCGGCCGCGCTGGTGACGATCTTGAGGTTGGACGCCGGCGTCAGGCTGGTGCCGGCGTTGAGCTCGTAGACGGGGAGCGCGGCGTCGAGGTCCCAGACGTAGACGCCCGTGCCCGAGCCGTGCAGGCCTGTCTGCCGCAGGGATGCGCTGATGGCGTCGTCGACGCCGGCGGCGGCGGGCGCCGGGCAGACGGCGCCGACGCCGGCGGTCGCGAGGACCAGCGCCAGGAGCAGGAGAGAGACGAGCGCGCGCCGGTGTCGTGTGCCCCGGGCGCCGGCCCGCGCCGGGAGCGCATCTGCGGTGACTGTCCCTCCCATCCTGCGCCTCATATTACGATGCGGCGCGGCGCCGGGGAACCCGGCTTGACTCGCCGCGCCGTCTCAGGGGATAAGAGAGGCATGAACCTCCCCGTGCAGACAGGCGCCCTGTGAGACGGCGCGCCGGAGCCGGCCTCCTGCTGGTGGTCGCGCTGGCCTCGCTGGCGGCGCTGTCCGGCGGCCTGCCGGAGGGGACCGCCGGCGCGGCGACGCCGCCGTCCGCCGCGGCCGCGTCCACCGGCGCCGGCTCCGCGGCCTCGCCGGCGGGCGCGCCGCCCTGGGACGCCGCAGGTCCCTACCCGGCGGCGGTCGACCTGCGCGCGGAGCGCCGCCTGACCGCCGTGCGCTCGCAAGACAACTACAGCACCTGCTGGATCATGGCGGCCATGGGGTCGCTCGAGTCGGCCGTGCTGAGCCGCGAGGGGCTGCCGCTCGACTTCTCCGAGAACAACCTGGCCAATCACATGTCCTCGCGGCTCGACTACGAGGGCATGGCTCCGAGTGAGCTGGCGCTCGCCTACTACGCCCGCTGGGAGGGTCCCGTTTGGGAGTCCTCGGACCCGTACCCGCGGCCCGGCATGTCGCCGCCGTACCTGCGCGCCGTGCGCCACCTGCAGGAGGCGCTCTTCCTGCCCGAGCGGCAGGGGCCGCTGGACAACGACGCCGTCAAGTGGGCGGTGATGACCCACGGCGGGGTGGACGCGGCCGTCGACTTCCGCGTGCAGGACGAGTTCGAGTCGTGGAACGCGCCGACCTACGCCTACTACAACGCCACGCGCAGCACGCCCAACCACCACATCCTCGTCGTGGGCTGGGACGACGCCTATCCGGCATCCAGCTTCCTTGCGGGGTCGAGGCCGCCCGGGGACGGCGCGTTCCTCATCAAGAACAGCTGGGGCGCCGACTTCGCCGACGAGGGCTACCTGTGGGTCTCGTACTACGACGCCACCATCGGGGACGCGCTGGTGGTGTTCTCGGGCGTCGAGCCCGCGGGCAACTACGACGCCGTCTACCAGTACGACGCGCTCGGTCGCAGCCGCTGGGTCACCGCCGGAGGCGGCGAGCAGGCGTGGTTCGCCAACCGCTTCACCGCCGCCGGCACCGGTGGTCTGGCGGCGGTCTCGTTCTACGCGCCCGTGCCGGGCACGGCGTACGAGGTGCGCGTCGCGCGTTCGTTGCGGGGTGTCGCGGCCGCTCCGGACGCCGCCGCCGGCACTCTCCCCGTGCCGGGGTACCACACGGTGCGCCTAGGGGAGCCGGCTGCGGTGACGGCGGGGGAGGCGTTCGTGGTCGCCGTCCGCGTGACGACGCCGGGCTGGACGGAGCCCGTGCCCGTGGAGGCGCCGTCCGGCCTCATCTCGCCGCGAGCGCGCGCGGGACAGTCGTACGTGAGCGCCGACGGGTCGTCGTGGACGGACCTGACGAGCCGCACGGGCCTCTCGCGCGCCAACGTGTGCCTCAAGGCGTTCGTGGACGCCGCCGGCGCCGCCGACAGGCGGGCGCCGCGGGTGGAGGTCCGCGGCGACGTGGTGGGGCGCGGCGCGCAGGCGGTGATCCGCTGGCGGCTCACGGATCCGGCCTTCTCCAGCGCGAGCGCCATCGTCGAGCTCAGCCTGCGCGACGCCGCCGGCAGGCTGGTCGCCCACCGTCGCATCCCCGCCGTGGCGGTCGGCGAGCGTGGTGTGTGGGTGCTCCGGGCGAGCTGGCCGCGCGGCCGGTACAGCGTGCGCGGCCGCGCCTACGACGTGGCGGGGGGCCGCCAGGTGACGGCGAGCCGCGCCGCGGTGGTCGTCGGCGGCGTGGCGGCCGCGGGGGCGGTGCCCAGGCGCTGACGCCCGCGCCGGGCGTCGCCGCTCCGGACGCCGCGCCATCGTCTAGAATGTGCAGAGCCCCGCCGCCGTGAGGCGCGCGGGGCGTTCGGCGTGCCCCGAGGAGGCCAAGCGAGTGTTTCTCGACTACCTGCTGAACAACGAGAAGTTCGAGGCGGCCGCGCCACGGCTGCGGCGCGGCGCGGGTGCGTACGCGCCGAGCTTCTATGCGCCGTACGTGCTCGCCGCCGCCCTCGCGGGCGGCGGCGGCCACGTCGTGGTCGCTCCCGACGGCGAGGCGGCCACGCGGCTCGCCGCCGACCTCTCCGTCTATCTCGACATCGCCGTGCCGGTGCTGCCGGCGCGCGGCGTGCTGTACGGCGCCGACGTGGCACCCTCGCCGCACGTCGTCGGCGAGCGCCAGCAGGCGCTCACGGCCCTCGCCGCGGGCGGCGTGGTCGTCGCCGAGGCCGTGGCGCTGCTCGAGAGGTTCCTGCCGCTCGAGCTCCAGCCGCGGCCGCTGACGCTGTCTCCCGGCGAGAAGATCGACTTTGACGGCGCGGTCGCGCGCCTGGCCGCGCTCGGCTACCAGCGCATCGAGCAGGTGCGCGCCCGCGGCGAGTTCGCCGTGCGCGGCGGCCTCATCGACGTCTATCCCGCCCTCGGCGACCCCCTGCGCGTGGAGTTCTGGGGCGACGAGGTCGAGCGCCTGCGCACCTTCTCCATCTACTCGCAGCGGACCACGGGCGAGATCGCGGCGGCGACCGTGTTCGCCGCCTTCGAGGCCGACACCTCCCAGCCGGAGTACGTCACCGGGCTGCACCAGGCCGTCGCCGACTGGGAGCGGGAAGGTCGCGAGGAGACGCCGGAGGAGCTCGAGCGCCGCGCGGCCGTGCGCGCGCTCGCGGCGCTGGCCGGCCGCTTCACCACGCTCGGCGAGCAGGCCGACGCGGCGAGCGCCGGCCGGGCGGTCTTCAACCCCGACGAGACCTACCGCGCGCTCGCCGACTTCGACGGCGAGGTGGCGACGGCGGTACCGGGCGCGAGCCTGCGCGAGCGGCTCT
>JBLMXT010000116.1:0-2606 GCA_050257915.1 Deltaproteobacteria bacterium | reverse complement strand
GGCTGGCACGCTCGCTGAGCGCGTCCCAGAGCGGCACCGCCTCGATGCCGCTCTCGGCGAGGCTCGCGTCACAGGCCGGGCACGCCGTGTAGACGCGCTCCGCGGTCGCGAACAGGCTGTCGACGGTGCCGCGGCTCGGGTGGCCGCAGCAGCCGGCGCCCGCTGCCTCTTCGAGGCGGACGCCGAAGCCGGCGGCCACCTCGTGCACCACGGCGTGCAGCTCGTGGTCCTGCGGGATCGCGCAGCCGGCGTAGAACGGCAGCGTGACGGCGCCGTCCGGCAGGGCTTCGCCGGCCGGCGGCCTCTTGCCGCCCGGGAGCAACTGCTTCGCGAGCTTCACCCCGAGCTCGGCGGCGCCGAGCTTGTCCTTCGGGATGTAGCCCCTGGAGACCATGGCCGCGCCGAAGCGCAGGTTGTCTATGCGCGGCCGCTTCTTGAGGTGCGTGGTGGCGACGTCCGCAGCGGTGCGCTCTGCGCAGTGGATGCCGCCGTGCTCGCGCTCCAGCTGCCGCAGGCGGTGCAGGATGCCGGCCACGTCGATGTCCATCCGGCACACCGACGTGCAGGTGCCGCACTCGGTGCAGCGCCAGAGGTCGTCGCTCTTGAGGACCGCCTCGATCTCGCCGGCGAGGATCAGCCGGACGATGCGGCGCGGACCGCGGTACAGCTCATGACCGCTCGGGCAGCTCGAGGTGCAGGTGCCGCACTGGTAGCAGATGCTGCACTCCTGCTTGAGGCGCTCGAACTCGTCCACCACGGCCTGCGGGTACTCGTGCGTGTCAGCGACCGCAGCCACAGGGCTCACCTCCCGCGCAGACGGCGCCCGCCGAGGCGGTGGCGCCGATGAGCTCCATCTCGTGCTCGACGAGCTCGTCGGAGAGCTCGTCGCCGACGGCCCTGGCGTGGAACATGCGGATGCGCCGGCCGACGCTCATGCGGTCGACGGCGCAGAGGTGCCAGAGCTCCATCGGCAGCGGCGCGCCGCCCTCGGCCAGCACCTCTTCGGCGATGGTCATCTGCTCGAGGGCGCTGGTGTCGCCGCTGCGGTACTGGCAGCGGCCTTCCGCACAGCCGGCGAGGAACACGCCGGCGGCGCCCAGACGGGCCGCCTCGACGATGTGCAACGCGCTCACGCGCCCGAGGCACGGCAACTCGATGAGCCGTACTCCTTCAGGGTATTTGTCGCGTCGCTGGCCGGCGAGGCCGATAGCGGCGCCGGCGCACTCCTTGCAGTAGAAGCCGACCACCGGCTTGTCGACGCCCTGCGTCATGGTCGCGATGCGACCGAACAGGGCGTCGTCACTGAGGTTGTGCGCGATCGCGACCTCAGGGCAGTTGGCGGCGCAGATGCCGCAGGCGCGGCAGCTCTCGGCGTCGATGACGGCGAGTTTGCCGTCATCCTTGACCTCGTCGGGCCGCGCCTCCCACTCCGGCCGGTCGACCAGCGTGATGGCGCTGAACGGGCACATCGTCGAGCAGGTGTCGCAACCGACGCACTGGGAGGCGTCGACCCGCGACGCCGCGGTACCGCGGCGCCCGGCGGACGTCAGGAAGTTGTGGATCTCGCTGGCCACGGCCGAGGCCTCCGTGTTGACCTCGATGAGGGCCTTGGGGCCGGCGGCGGAGCCGCAGATGAAGATGCCCTCGCCGCTCGTCTCGGTGGCGCGGTTCTTGCGGTCGAGGATCTCGACGAAGCCGTCCTTGTCGCGGTCCACCGCGAGCGTCTGGGCCAGCTTGTCCGTGCCCTCGGCCGGCACCATGCCGGTGCTGAGCACCACGAGGTCCGGCCGCAGCACGCGCTTGCGTGCGGCGGTGACGTCCTCGACCTCGATGACCGGCCGGCCGGCGGCGTCGAACTGGACCTCGGGCGGCGTGCCGCGCAGGAACTCGACGCCCGCGCGGCGCGCGTCCAGGAACCAGTTCTCGTAGCCCACGCCGGCGGTCCGCATCTCGAGGTAGCAGATGGTGACCTTCATGGCGGGGAAGAGCGTCTTGAGCCGGATCGCGTGCTTGAGCGCGATCATGCAGCAGAGGCGCGAGCAGTGCGGCAGGTGCCGCTGGTCGCGCGAGCCCGCGCACTGGATCATGACGAGCTCCTCGACCGGCATCCGGCCGAGGGACGCCTGCGCCGCCCAGTCGTCGAGCATCTCCGCGAGCTCCACCTGGGTGACGACGCCGTCGTGCCCGTAGCCGAGGTAGTCGAAGTACTTCTCCGGCGCCGGCTCACAGCCGGTGGCCGTGAGGATCGCGCCGGCGTGGACCGTGGTGCGTTTCGGCGACTGCGCGAAGTCGATCGCCTCCACGGGGCACTCGCCGGCGCACTTGCCGCAGAACGTGCACGTCTCGAGGTCGACGGTGCGGATTACGCGGCCGTCGTAGAACTCCGTGAAGATCGCCTTCTTGCCGGGTTCGGACGATTCGACCTCGCAGACCGTCTCGCAGGTGCCGCAGTTGATGCACGCGTCGGTGACGATGTTGGGGAGCGTGCGGATGCTCACCTGGAAGTCGCCGGGGTGGCCGGTGACCGCCTCGACGGTGGAGCGGCGGTGGATGCCGAGGTCCGGGTGGTCGATGGCGACGTTGCGGTGGAAGCACTTGCGCGTGCC